>JAKAKQ010000221.1 GCA_021813425.1 Nitrospirota bacterium | reverse complement strand
CCATCTTTTTAAATCTCAAAAGTAAAAAATGTATAGTGATTGGCGGAGGCAAGGTTGCTGAGAGAAAAGTCATATCACTGCTTAAGTCAGGCGCTGATATAACTTTGATAAGCCCTGAACTCACGAAAAGACTCAAAAAAGAAAGTTCAGGCAAAAAGATAAAATACATCTCCCGCAGATATAAAAAGGGTGACCTGAAGAATGCCTTTCTTGTAATTGCTGCAACAGACTCCATCGAGACAAACAAGAAAGTTTCTGAAGATGCTCCCCGTCTTATAAATGTTGTTGACGTGCCATCGCTCTGCAATTTCATCGTCCCGTCTGTTGTTAAGCGCGGCCCCCTTATGATTGCTATCTCGACATCAGGTGTGAGTCCTTCAATGTCAAAGGCGATAAGAAAAGAACTCGAGAAACTTTATGGAACTGAATTTGGGGAATATCTTAAATCCCTCAGAAAGATACGCGCAAAGGCCCTGACCAAGCTTAAGGATAAAAAAGAGAGGGAAAGATTTTTGAAAAGACTGGCAACAGCGAAGGTAATAAAAGAGCTTAGACAGAAGAAATTTTAAAATTGTCCGACATCAGATTTCTCTTTATTTTTCGGACTGTTCCTCTTATAATTTCAGTATTGAATAACTATAGTGAAAAACATATAATCTTGCTAAATAACAATATATTCGGGAGTCTTCCCTGGCAATCATAATTGATGATATAATTTGGCTGGATACTGTTGTTGAAAAGCTTGCATGGAAACATGGTGTTGTTCCTCAAGAAGTTGAGGAAGTGTTATCAGGCAAGTACAGGATATTTAAGAGGGGAAGCGGCAAGGTTGAAGGGGAAGATTTATATAATGCGCTCGGTAAAACTGAGGAAGGGCGATATCTTTCAATATTTTTTATAAAGAAACTGGGCAACAAAGTATTGATAATAACAGCAAGGGATATGAACCAGCGAGAACGGAAAAGATATGAAAAAAAGTAAGATAAAAGAGATGACTATTTCGGAGGCAAGTAGTTTCTTTGATGAGCATGACATTTTTGAGTTTGAAGATGTTCGCGAAGTGACGGATGTCAAATTCAAACTGAAGAAAAAGAAATATGTCGGCCTGGATATAGACCTGTTTAAAAAGATTCGCAACAGAGCCAGAAAACTCCATAAGAGCGAAGATTCATTGATTCAGGAATGGCTGGCTGAAAAAGTCAGCTAACCCCTCTGACTTTTTGACACTCTGATACTTTGGCGCTTTGAAACTTCAAGCCTTCCGCACTTCCACGCTTCCGCGCTTATGAACCATCGTGGACAGGTTCAATTTCTTCTGAAAAATTAAAAATTCGGGAAATGTCCCTCCCAATTAATACAGATGGGAAAATCATACCGAGGACAATTAGTACGAGAAGTGCTCTGATGTTTCTGAACATAAGCTGTCACCCTTTCCTCAAAGAACCGTGAGATATTGGCTGAAACTGTAAAGGTAGTAAATTCCCATTAACGTCAGGATCACCCCGCCTGCCTTTTCGATGAAAGGGATGTAGCCTTGCACGAATTCCATTCTCTTCAGCGCGCTCATAGACACCCCCGCAATCAGAAGAGGCAAGCCCCTTCCAAGGGAGAAAAAAATCATGAGCAGGGCGCTGTACCATACACGGCCTGTTGAAGCAGCTATCGTAAGGATAGTCAGCAGGTACGGAATGCAAAACGGACAGAAAGACATGGAGAAGGGAATCCCAATAATGAAAGCGCCGAAGAGCGTGTCGGGCTTCCTACCCTGCATGTTAATCCCTATTGTCCGAAAGCGAAATATTTTTAACCATCTCAGTCCCATTATGACAAGCACCAGGCCAAGAACTATCTCCCATCTCGGGCCGAATATCGCAGCTGTCCCACGGCCAATGTAAGCGAACAGGATGCCGAGTAACACATCCGCTGCGGTAATACCTAGCACTAAGGCGAATACCATACTAAAGGATCTGAATACTGAGCTGTTCCTTTCACTGCCGGCGATATAGCCAATTATTACAGGTATGATGCCGAGTGAACGCGGATTGAAGGCCATTGCCACGCCGACCACAAAGACCAGGGAAAAACCCGCAAGTGAGATATTTGATAGACTTTGAAGACTTTCAGTGAAGTTCATATCGGATATAAAAATAAAGGGCGCCTCTGCGCCCCCCCTCCCTTAGAGCGGCTTTCCTATACCGGCAGCCTTCAGGTCTGCCTCACTGGGCTTTCCTCTCACGCAGCATTCAGCGATCTTGCCATCCACTACAACTGTCGGTACCGAGTTGACGCCGTACTTCTTTGCAACGTCCATTCCTTCCTTCTTCAGATCGTAGACTTCCACGTCGCAACTTGGACAAGAGAGCTTCTTTACAAGTTTCACCGTCTCATCACAGAGCGGACATCCCGCCGTGAAGACCTCTACCTTTCTCTTCTTCGTCATGGTATAACCTCCTTTCAAATACAGCTTAAACCATCCAGTCGAGTGGAGAGTCAAGTCTTTTCTTGTGATTCGGTAATTATCGGGCAGATAGCCTTTGTGGCGACACTGAATTTCTTAAGTTTAAGCAGTTTTTCGAGCCTCTCTTTGAGGTCTGTCAGGCTGGCAACTTTTTCATCGATTTCACTAATTTTGTTCTTGATGAAATCCCTTGTGCATTCACAAGGCACTTCTCCTTTTTCATGGAGATCTATTATCTTCTTTATTTCCTCAAGCTTGAGACCAAGGGCCTTGGCCTTAAGAATAAATTCTATTCGCTCCATGGCTGCAGTACCAAAAACCCTGTACCCGCTTTCTGTCCTGCTGGTTTTAGGCAGAACGCCGATTTTCTCATAATATCTCAGCGTCCTGGGATTCAGTCCGAACTTCCTTGAAATATCTCCGATAAAGTATCTTTCCATATCTAATTATAAACCTTCTATTCAACTGGAAAGTCAAGGCAGTAATTCATTCATACCACCCTGCCGTCCGTCCACTATACCAAATGCAGTCGCCACGGCGACTCTCTGCTAATGCTCCGAAAAGAACAGAAGTGCGATAGTACGGAAGATGGGAAGCCAGGAGGCAGGTTGTTGAGAATTTAGTTATGGCATATGATATAATTCAATCAAACAGCAGGGAAATTTAATGGCTACAAAAATTGAGCACGCTTATATTGAGAGGGAACAGGGAGTTCAGGGAGGACGGCCTATTATAAAGGGCACTCGAACTCCGGTTAAAAGTATTGTTATTTATCACAGAATGGGTTCTACGCCTGAAGAAATCCAGATAAAACTCCCTCATCTAAATCTTGCACAGATTTATGATGCCCTGTCTTATTACTACGATTTCAAAGATGAAATAGACAATGATATCGACGCAGATTCTGAAGAGAGGATAAAACAAGAGTTTTCTCAGTGAGGATAAAACTCTATCTCGACGAAGATGTCGATATTTCTCTTGCCTATGCCCTCAAACAGAAAAGTATAGATGTTCTTACAACTCAAGAAAGCGGGAATAAGAGGTTAAGCGATTCCGAACAGCTTGAATTTGCCGTTAATAATAAAAGGGTAATGTTTACCCATAATAAGAGAGATTTTCTTCTGCTTCATAAAAGCTATCTCCTTGAGGGTAAGAGTCATTATGGCATAATCTTATCGGATCAGAGAACTGTCGGTGAGATGCTTCGCTGACTTAGTAAGCTTATCTTTTCTTTAACTGCTGAGCAGATGAAAAATCGCCGGGAATTTTTGAGTAATTGGCTATAAGAAAAGCCTCTGCCCCCGCTTGCCACACGAAAAGCGCAAAAGCACAAAAGTCCAGAAGAGCAATTTAAAGGCTTGCAAAAAACTAAAGAAGATTAACAAAATAAACCTATGAAAGTCCGCAGTTCTCCCATAATCATAATGGGGTTAAGCTCAATTCTCCTTCAGATAATAAGCCTGAGGCAGCTTCTTACTGTTTTTTCAGGAAACGAGCTTGATATAGGGATAACACTTTCTGTCTGGCTGACTTCGGTCGGAGCCGGGAGTTATGCAGGTTACAGACTGAAATCAAAATATGCATTTGGAATCTCATTTGTTGTGGTAGCCTTCCTTTCTCAGCCGACAATCCTGTTCATCAATCTGATAAGACCTGTTATCTCAGCAGGCTTTGGAGAGACAATCTCCCTGACAATGACTTTAATCTCTACGTCTGTTTCCCTGCTGCCTTTATGTCTTGTTGTCGGAATGCAATTTCCACTGGCTGTCTCCTACGCAAAAGAGAATACAGCAAGGGTATACGCCCTTGAGGCAGTGGGTGCCTTCACCGGCGGGGTATTATTCACTCTGTTGCTGTCAGGAAGGGTTGATGTATTTATACTGTCGATGGCAGTAAGCATCATGAACCTTGCAGCAGCTATGCTCCTCATCAGAAAAAAATCGCTCGCCCTATTGCTCCTGATCCCTGTTATCTTTTATTTCAGCACAGCAAAAATTAATACAGCCCTCCAATGGAAAGGCACAGAACTCATAAGCAGAACCGAATCGAGATACGGAGAAATCACAGTCCTGAAGATAAGGGATGAGGCAAGCATCTATGCCTCTGGCAGGTTCCAGTTTTCTTATCCTGACCCCCAGACAGAGGAGCTGAAGACCCATCTTCCAATGTCAATCCATTCATCCCCATCCAGTATTCTGGTGGTAGGGGGTTCGCCTGCTGTCCTGAGGGAATTTCTTAAATACCCTGTATCCGGCATTGCCTTTGTAGAGATAGACCCTGCGATGATAAATATCTCCTTCAGGCTTTTAGAGCCGGCAGACAGGGAGAGGCTGAATGATAAAAGGCTGAAGATAATAACCGAGGACGCAAGAAGGTTCATAAAAAAATTACATGCCCCTGCCTATGACCTCATCGTCCTGAATCTTCCCGAGCCGTCCACAGCAAACATAAACAGGTTCTATACTTCGGACTTTTTTAAAGAAGCAAGGGCTACCCTCAGGAAAGACGGGATCATCTCTTTAAGTCTGCCTACATCATCGGGGTATATAAGCAGGCGGATGCAGATGGCAAACGGCTCAATCTACAACTCCCTCAAGGATGTATTCCGATATGTGGAGGTCTCCTCAGAGGAATACGGGTATGCCTTTGCATCTAACAGCCAAATTGATATAAGGCCACATACACTTTATGAAAGATTCGCAAAGAGCGCCATCAACACAAATTTTTTCAGGCCGTATATCCTGAATGATGCCTTTTCTCCTTTAAAAACAGCAATGGTCAGAGAGCGGCTCGAAAAAATCACCGCAGTAAATAGAGATATGCAACCTGTAGCATACCTTTACAACCTTATGCTCTGGGCAGATATTCATGGGGGCAGAATGCTTAATTATCTCCTTGGATTAAATGGATGGCAGATAATATCGATATTTATTGCATCATTCATTGCTATGGCAGTAGTCCTGCGGCGAAAAAAACAGCCTGTCTATTATTCCATGTTTACAACCGGATTCTCAGCAATGTCATTCTCAATAATAATAATGCTG
>JAKAKQ010000384.1 GCA_021813425.1 Nitrospirota bacterium | reverse complement strand
ATACCGTACCCAATAATCTCGGCATATATCTTTGCCCCCCTTTGAACTGCATAATCGAGTTCCTCAAGTATCAGGATGCCAGAGCCTTCACCCATAACAAAACCGTCCCTGTCCTTATCAAACGGCCTGCTGGCTTTTTCAGGTTCATTATTTCTTGTTGAAAGCGCTTTCATCGCGTTAAAACCGCCTATCCCCATAGGCGTTATCACCGACTCGGTCCCTCCTGCAATCATGGCATCTGCATCTCCGCGTTGTATTATCTTGAAGGCGTCGCCTATTGCATGGCTGCCTGTTGCACATGCTGTTGCAGGTGCAGAATTAGGACCTTTTGCACCAAATTTTATTGAAATCTGACCAGCAGCGAGATTGATTATGAGCATCGGCACAAAAAAAGGTGTAATCCTTTTTGGTCCTTTTTCGAGCAAAACCTTATGATAATGCTCAATCGCCGGTAGTCCTCCAAGACCGGCCCCGACATAAACTCCAACCCTTTCGGCATTCTGTTCGGATATCTGTAACCTGGAATCTCTCACAGCCATTATCGAAGCTGCCAGGCCGAAATGGATAAACCTGTCCATCTTTTTTATTTCTTTGAGTTCTATAAAGTCTTCAGGATTAAAGCCTTCAACCTCTCCTGCTATCTGGGTTGGAAAAGAAGAAGCATCAAAATAAGTTATTTTTCTTATACCCGATCTCCCCTGGATCAGGCCTTCCCAGCTTTTTTCAACACCGATACCCAGCGGGGTTATAAGCCCTATTCCTGTAACAACAACTCTTCTTTTGCTCATTAAGATTGCTTGTTTTTTATGTATTCAACGGCATCTTTGACCTTTATTATCTTTTCAGCGTCTTCATCGGGTATTTCGATATTAAAGCTCTCTTCAAATGCCATTACAAGCTCGACCGTATCAAGCGAATCTGCTCCCAGGTCTTCTACAAATGAGGCCTCTGGTGTGACCTCTAAAGCGTTCACTCCAAGTTGTTTTGAAATTATTTCCTTTACTTTCTCTTCAATCATTACAATACCTCCCGGTTTAATTTCAATTTTCTAAAAAAGAATACAAATTCCGAGTTAAAATCATAAAAATTGCCGCTTAATTTTGTCTCGCCGATCTCACATATACATCCCGCCATTGACGTGTATAACCTGACCGGTTATATAGCCGTTTTCAGGGGATGCGAGAAAATTAACCGCATTAGCAACGTCGTCCACAGAACCGAACTTTCCTACAGGTATAGACTTTAACATATCCTGCTTTATATTTTCAGCAAGTGCATCTGTCATGGTTGTAGAAATAAACCCGGGGGCTATAGCATTTACTGTTACACCTCTGCTTGCATATTCTCTTGCAGTTGTCTTTGTAAGCCCTATTATACCAGCTTTTGAAGCACTGTAATTTGCCTGCCCTGGATTTCCCATAAAAGCAACAACGGATGCGATATTTATTATTCTGCCATAGCGCTGCTTAACCATCACTTTTATGGCCTCTTTTGAACAGAGAAAAACACCTTTCAGGTTGATATCTATTACCGAATCCCAATCCTCCTCTTTCATCCTCAATATAAGAGAATCCCTTGTAATGCCCGCATTATTTATCAATATATCGAGCCTTCCGAATTCCTTGATCAGATCCTCAAAAGCCCTGGAGACATCCCCTGACTTCGAAACGTCGAGTCTCAATGACAATGTTCTTATGCCGAAAGACTCCAGTTCTTTTGCGGTCTCCCCTGCGCTTTCCAGGGATATATCAGCTACTGCCAGATTGACTCCTTTTCTGGCCAGGCTTTCTGCAATTGCCTTTCCAATACCCCGGGCACCTCCTGTCACCATGGCTGTCTGCCCTTTAATATCCATATGCACCTCCGCAAAACATAGGAATTAATTTTAACAGAGAAACTTTATCTTTTCCAGTCCTTTATATATAATATTACTGAATTTGTTTTATCCTGTTAAATATTTTAATTGTATATAACTTATCACTTTTTCTCAATTTCGAAACATCATGATATTCACGTAACATGCTTGATTATTTATAATATTTTTGAAAGAGAGGACGCATGACAGGCAAAGTATATTTAATAGACGTTACAAACAGGGATGGGGTGCAGACATCGCGCATCCTCCTTCCCAAATTATCAAAAACCATGCTCAATATCTATCTCGATGAAATGGGTGTTTATCAGAGCGAAATAGGATTCCCCACACTTAAACATGAAGTAAATTATATAAACGGCAATCTGGAGCTGGCAAAACTTGGCGCTATAAAAAGGATTCATCTTGAGGGCTGGTGCAGGGCAGTATCTGAAGACGTAAAACTTACATTCAAAAATTGTCCTGATATAAAACATATTAATATATCAATGTCCACTTCCGAGATAATGATACAGGGTAAATTTCAGGGGAGAAAAACCTGGAAAGATATTGTCAAGTCCCTGATTGATGCCGTAAAGACAGCAAAGGAACTCGGGGCCGAAACTGTTGGAATAAATGCTGAAGATGCTTCAAGGACAGAACTGGACAGGCTTATCGAATTTGCCCTGGCAGGGAAAGAGGCCGGAGCAGACCGTTTCAGGTACTGTGACACTCTCGGGACTGACGATCCAATAACGATATATGAAAGGATAAAGGCCCTTTCGTTTGCTACGAAATTCCCTGTTGAAATGCATTGTCATAATGACCTTGGGATGGCTGAGGCTGTATCCTGTGCAGGTGCTCAGGGCGCTATTGAAGGCGGCGTTGACACTTATATAAATACGACCATAAACGGCTACGGAGAACGCTGTGGGAATTGTGATCTTGTATCCACGATACTTGCACTCAAATTCTCACACGGACTAAGTCAGAAAGTCCACCTTGATGAACATATTGACCTGGAAAAGTCCTGGAAGATAGCAAAGTATGCATCATATGCATTCGGGCTTCCTATCCCTATTAACCAGCCAGGGGTCGGCGCTAATGCCTTTGCACATGAATCAGGGATACATGCTGACGGCGCTCTAAAAGACAGACGGAACTATGAGCTGTACGACCCTGAAGATGTCGGCAGGGGAGAACCCGAACTCCTCGAAACAGGGAGAATAATAACTACCGGTGAATACGGAGGCGTCAAAGGCTTCAGACATGTTTACGACAAGCTCGGAATCCATTTTCAGACCGATGATGAGGCCAGAACAATTCTGGAGCTGGTTCAATATGCCAATCTTCATACCCAGAAACCCTTGACCGACGACGAATTGCGCCTTATAGCAAAATATCCTGATCCGGTCAGGAAAATACTTACAGTCAATATCTGATTAATCAGAACAGCGGAAGGTTATATGTGAACCGGCAAAGAAATCGTGAACTTTGTACCTTTGCCCTCATCACTTCTTACCTCTATTTTCCCTTTATGGCTCTGGATTATTTTGTATGTGATAGAAAGCCCAAGTCCTGTTCCCTTCTCCTTTTTGGTGGTAAAAAAAGGCTCGAAAATCCTCGGCAGAACATCACTCGGAATACCCTGACCATTATCTGAAATTTCGACATTTACACTGGAGTTGATCTTGTCGGTCATGATTGTTATATTACCGCCGGTAGCCTGCATCGCATCCACAGAATTACTGATAATATTTAAGAAAACCTGTTTAAGTTGATTCGGGTCGCCTGTTATGAAAGGAAGGTCAGAATATTTTTCCAGTATCCTGATCCTTGCATCTTTAATCTGAACATTGATAAGGGATACGGATTCCTTTATCAGCTTGTTTATGTCAACCTGTTTAATTTCAAGAGGCCTCTTCCTCGAAAATTCGAGAAGTTGCTGTACAATATCCCGTGCACGCATGGACTCTTTTTCTATGATCTCCACATCACGCATGATACTTTCGACATCACGTTCTTCCCTGATCAGTTCTGCATATCCCAGTATACTCGTCAAAGGGTTGTTTATCTCATGGGCCACGTTTGAGGCGAGTTCACCGATTGCTGCAAGTTTTGCAGCCTGTACAAGCTGCTCCTGTGTTTCTTTCAGTTCTTGCATCTGAGACCTTAAGTCTTCATACAGCTTGATGTTCTCGATAGCAACTGAGACGTTATTCGAAATTATACCCAGCAATCTGGATGACTCTTCCGAAAAATCACCGTCTTTTTTGTTCGCAAGCCGAATCACACCTATTAGTTCACCCTTCTGCCTCACCCATCCAAGCATAATGTTGCGAATATCACGGTTATCAATGCCTATCAGCCCTGTCAGTATGTTTTCTGACTGAAGATTATTTATGATAAGAGGTCTTCTATTGCTGGAGAAATATAGTTTTAACAAATCCTCCTTGAGAACCCTTATGGAATTGATCTGCACCTCATCCAGTCCGAAAGCCGGCTGTTTATGCTCAAGATATAAGGCTCCCTTGTCCATTAACAAAAGACCGCATTGCTCGACCTCAATAAGCTCGGCTACGCCGTACGAAACTTCCTTGCAGATCTCCGTTACATTCGAGACTGAATGAAGTGGCAGCGTTACCCTGTAAAGACCTGCGAGCCGGTTCATGTGCAGGACTATTTTTTCATTGCCGTCTTTAAGCGACTGGCTCATTTCATTGAATGAAGCAGCGAGCTCTCCAAATTCATTTTTATCCTCATACGTCGTCTTGTATCCAAGATGGCCCGATGCTATCATTCTTGTTGCATTGACAAGCTCGAATACGGGTTTGGTTATCTGCCTTGTCAGTGTAACGGCAACCAAAAGGGCTACAATAAATGCAAGAGTTAAAGTTACAATAAGTATAAACCTTGAGTTATTAATCTCTTTGATCGCTTTTACACTTTTGGTGTTGAGACTCTTGTCGGCCAGAAATGACATTTCCTGCGTCAGTGATAGAATCGAATCTCCGATACCCACTGCAACCATCTTAAGTCGTTCTATCCTCTCCGGGTTTGCTGTGGATGTTATCAGATAACTGATTGCCTCTTTATACTGCTCCACCATGTTTTCCACTTTCTTGAGTCTCTCTGTCATTTCTTTACTGTGATGGCAACTGCTGCACCCATGTATGGAATTGTCAAGGTTTGTGACATTCTCGACTATTACATCCAGTTCCTTGCCAAAGACGGTTCCGGTTGTGTAAAGATTGCCCTGCACGGTCTGTGCGCTGATAACCAGGGTTTGACGAATTATCTCCACCCTATGAAGAGATATAACGGATTCGAGGTCTTTTGTTATGCTATACGTATAAACTGTAGTCAGGACAGTCCCTATAGTGAACAGAATAAAAAGCAGGGAAAGTGAATATATAAGTTTTTTTCTCATTTATATCTATAATTCTTGATGTTTATCCCTGCCTTTTTTGCCAATTCAAAAAATGGCTGGAAATCTTTTTTGTCGGCATCAATAAACTTTAACGCCCCGAATTTTTTCAATATCTCATTCCCCTCGGGATCCCTGTCCATGTTTAATAGCACCTGCTTAATTTTTGTTTTTATCTCAGACGGCAAGTCTTTTCTGATGCACAGGGTAGTATCCGGAAATTCATCCGATTTAAAATCGGATG
>JAKAKQ010000011.1 GCA_021813425.1 Nitrospirota bacterium | reverse complement strand
TTTCAGGCTTCAGAAGATGATCTCATTAATGCATATCCAATTCCTATAAGCATCCAGAACATCTGCCCGGGCCAGCCATGATACATATAATCAAACAGGTTCAGAGTCAGAAAACCGGCGATAGAGGTAAAGATTCCGGAAAGGATTAATTTCCTGTCAATCACTGTTTCTCTCCCAATCGCTTTTATAAAGTCTTTTGCAACGATGACCAGCATCGAGATAAAGATGATGAGTCCTGTGATGCCAAGTTCAACAGCGGTGTTTACAAAAATATTATGCGAGTGACTTACTTTATCCACATCCGGATAGTATTTAGAAAATGTTTTTTTGCCATAGCCAATGCCTGTTAAGGGATACTTGCTGATTATATCGAGGGAAAGTTCAAAGGCCTCAAGTCTCGGCCTCTCGGTCCCGTGCACAACAAGATCCTTGTATTTTGAATTGTAGGCCAGGAATGTGAAGATCAGGGATAAGGCTGTCAGTCCGAGTATAAAGGATTTTCTGTGTTTTCTGAAAAGTATGAAGACAAGAATTGATGCCTCAATAAATAAGGCTATCCACGCAGCGCGTACAGATGTAAAAACAAGAGCCCCGGCCGAAAAGGGGAGGATCAGGAGCAAAGCCCGCTTTAACCATACGCGCGCTGCAAATGCCAGAACTGTTACAACGGGGATGGAAAGGATCAGAAAGACAGCCAGCCTGTAAAATGCCCCTGTAAATCCTGTCACCCTGTTCTGCAAAAAAACAGGTGATTGCAAAAACTGAAAGCAGGCATATACAGACATTATTATTGTTGCAAAGACAATGGGGAGAAGCAGCTTTTTTACATATCCTGTATCGGATGATAGCTCTGATACAATATAAAAAGAAAGAAAGTAAAGTATATACTGCCTGGACATCTTGAATATAAGCTCATTAAGGCTGTAACCCGGATCGATGGCGTTACTCAACGCAATAAATCCCCAGACAAAAGATAAAGCAATAAAAATATTCAGAGGTCTGTTCGATGGAGATGCAGCCCTGACATTATCCCGATTCAATAGCTTGATTGATAAAAATGACAGGATTGCGGTTATGAACAAAACCTCCTTTATTGTGTTTATTTCAGTAAAAGGCAAAACGAAAAGCAGCCCTGCTATCGATATTGCTCCCATCCTTTGACTGTAGTAAACTGTTTTGCTTTTATTGATTGTATTCATGGGATGAACCTGTGAATCATTTCAGCAGAGATTCGTAAAGGCTGATCAGTTTTCTGCACATAAGATCTATGCTGAACTCATCCTCAACCCTTTTCCGTGCGGTTTCTCCGAGGGACATCTTCATTTTTCTGTCCAGCGAAGAGATTTCCATCATAGCGGCTTCAAGCGCGGCAACGTTCTTCGATGGTATGAGCTTCCCGATCTTTTCGTTGCCGAATACTTCCGGAATGCCGCCGACTGCAGATGCTATAGTGGGCAATCTCGATGCCATTGCCTCAAGTAAGGCCAGTGCAAGACCTTCCGCAATGGAAGGCATCACGAAGATATCGAAGGCCCTTAAAAGCTCGAACACATTATTCCTGAAACCTAAAAACAGGACATATGGGGAGATCCGGAGTTTTTCGACCTCTTCTTTAAGTTCGTTATACAAATGGCCATCCCCGATTATTATTAATTTAGAGCGGGGCACTTTTTTTATGACATTCGAAAAGGCATCAATAAGATATATATGCCCCTTGGTTTTTGCTAATCTGCCGACTGTCCCGAACACGATGTCATCCTGGGACAAACCTAATCCTGCCCTTACCTCTTGCCTGGAAACAGATACCTTATCTATAGTGTTGAAGTCAATTCCGTTCCTGATTGTTATTACTTTTGAAGGGTCTATCGACCAGTTGCTTTTTATGATATCCTTGCTAACGGCGTCAGAGACTCCTATGAATTTTGAAACTCTGTTGGCGAGAAGACTGTTCGTAATTTTCCTGAATAAGGTCCTTGTCCTGTCCAGCCCGTGGACATGGGAAATAACGGAGATATCTTTTTTTGCCAGAGAAGCGAGGGCGCCGTAAACGGTAGGCTTGTGCTTCTGACAGTGAATGATATCTATATCTTTTTCTTTCAGGACCCGGGACAACTTTATGGCAACATAAGGATTTATATGTTTTGTAGAACTCTTCTTGAATCCAAGGTATATCACCTCATAGCCCAGATCAGACAGCGTGTTTTGAAATCCCTGGTTTTCATGGATATAACATATTGTATGGTTAAACTTTTCACTCCCTGTCCCTCTGATGGAATTCAGGAACAGAGGGACATCCCTTGTGAATCCCTTAAGCAGGTGAAGTATGTTATAACGTTTTCTTCTCATTTTTTATAATCCCTGTGCCTGTGTCAGAACCGAAGACAACAGATAATTTTATATTATACGTCTTAAGGCCTGAAAAATATCGGACAGCCATGAGTTTGTTATCGCCCTGCAACCGATATAACTCTCAAATTTGTCCAAAAAGATTCCCTCGCACTTATAACCAAACTCATTGTTTATCAGGGCTTGCCATTTTTCAGGTTCCCTTGAGCCGATCGCAAAAATATAAACAGATGCATGTTTATGGTTATTGAAATTCAGGTATAGTAACTTCATCCCGTTATCTTCAAATAAATTCCTGACGGTCAATGGAGTGAATCTCCAGTAATCTCCGTAACCGCTGTGCATTTGCTGCATGAAAGGCACGACTATGATTACAATATCCCTGGACATGAGGCAAAGATTCTTAAAAGCCTTCCTGACATCATAAATATGTTCCAGTGTTGTATGGTTGAACACAACATCGAACCTCCCCGCATATTTTTCATCCAGGTCCTGTGTCAGGTCAAGATAAAACTCATTCTTGAATCCCTGAAGCCCTCTGGCCTCACTTTTATAATTGGAAATGTAGTAATTATTTGCATTCACAAAATACCCGCTGTATGAATTGCCTTCCTTATCCTTATCTTTCCATCCGGAAACATTAACAACGTCTCCGGCAAACAGGTGTGAGAATTTTTTCAGCTCGTTGTTTGACCAGATCCTGGGCAAACGGTATTTTCTGTCAATCAAAAAACCTTTAAACATCAGGATGCCCGTTCAAGTCAATGTTCCATTCTGAATTATGTATCAAAATCTTTTTTATTACTCCTCATAAATTTACTGAGAAGCCTCTTCTCAGTCATCTTTTGTATTTGTTGAATCAGACCTCGTTTATTTTTTGATGACAATGCAGGGTTTTCACTGATATAGGAATCTAAAAATCTCAATCTGTCTGTCTTAGTTATCTGCGCAAGACTTGCCATGTTGAGTTGTACAAGGTTCTTTAACCTTTTTCTCATTGGAAGCGCCTTGTAATAACGGGTTCTTTCGTTATCAATGAAAAAGAACAGGGCTGAACGGCCTCTCCCCTGGATAATTATGTTGCCGACCCTCAGGTCGCCATGAAATATTCCTTTTCTATGCAGCCGTCCTATCTCATGACCTGCTGCATTGATGAGAGCTCTTTTTTCAGCAACAATATTTAAAGAAAGGGGTGTTGGGAACCGGCTCTCAAAATACTGATATGTCTTTTTGCCGTCAACACCGTTTGTGATCAGGAAATTCTTAATGGGAAAGCAGAACGATCTTTCCACCCCGTACATAACAGGTATCGGCGTACAAAAGCCATGCTCCAGAAGCAGTTTCCCTGCCTTAAATGCCCTTCGGGCCCGTGTTGATCTGAAAACGGCCTTGAGTTTTTCCATCATGTCCCTGTCATGAAATTCCTTGAAATAAAATATCTCACCGCTTTCAGGGTTTCTGAATTCCAGCACTGTAGTAAAAAGTGAACTCCTGACATGTGAGCCGTCTTTTTTTTCAAGCAGAGCAGGGACCATGCCTTTAAGCCAGATTGAATCTTTTGGATCAAAATATTCCAGCAAAAGAGATCTCCCTACTCCCCTTTTTAATTTTACTTTTTTTGAAAATCCGACCATACCTTTTGAAAAACGTCCGAAAGCTTCATTGCCCTTTTCTCCCATGTGAATTCATCTGCTGATTTATAAGCCTCTGCAGCAAGGGATCCTGCTAATCTCTGATTGTTTAAAACCCTTTCGATCGCATCGGCAAGTCCTTTGGGATCTTCCGGTCTGACCAGAAGTGCATCTTTACCATCTACTACTTCTTCCCTGATGGAAGGCATATCAACAGCAACAACCGGCTTGCCGATAGCCATATATTCGTAGAGCTTTGTATGTGCAGAATAACGTCTTTTCCCCCTGTTTAATGCGCAGATTACCATTACATCCGCCTCTTTTGCCTTTTCCGCGACCTCATTGGGCGGAACAAATCCATGGAAGCTGACCCTGTCCCCTACTTTCTTGTCTGCCGCAAAACCCGTTAATCTGTTTATATCCTCTTTGCATCCTCCGATTATGCTCAGCCTTGCATCAGGCAGATAGGTAATCGCCTCTATCAATATTTCGATTCCCTGCATCGGATAAAGTTGACCTATATATCCGATTATTTTACGGCCTGAAGGGTTATAAGAAAATGGAACCTTCTCTGCTGCAAGCGGTACCTTGACTACAGGGGTATTACTTATTTTATAAGTCTCTTTCAGAATATTGCCGAATGCACACAGCAAGACGATTATTCCATCTGCTTTCCTGAAAACATAGTCTTCAGTCCTGTTTCTTTCAGGGCAGGAATCATAAAACTGCTTTATTTTAAGATCATGCACCTCGACTACAAAAGGGATGCCCAGAATTCCCTTGAATTTGAGCAGGAAACGGGCTAATTTCATTTCCCTCAGATAGATAACATAATTGCCTTCATTTTTTATTGAGATGAGTTTTAAAAGACAGAAAAAGTTAAAGATCGCATGCCATGAAAACAGGCTTCCCCTAAACATAGGGACCTGGATTATCTCAAGACTGGGAACAGGTTCCAGCCCATAATAATCAAAAATGTTTTTATCTTTTGCAGGCTTTCCTGTGATTATTTTTATATTATGCCCCAATACTGCAAGGGCATGGCAGGTCTTCATTATCATGACATCATGTGCCCTGCCTGCCATAAGACGCTGATTATGCGGATAGATGATGGATAAATCTTTTGTCAATTATTGTCCCTGATAATTAACCTGAAACCCTTTGGATGATTACATATAATCATAAAAGAACTAACTTCATAAAAATCAACTGCCCGACTGAAATCTTTTTAAATTTCAAGCAGTTATTAGCATCAGTGAGATCAATGAAGTTATAATAAAGTTCTCCTGCCATATATGTCAAATCATACGTATCCAAAATAAGAAATATGAAATAGCCGAATGCCTCACTTTTTTGTATAATATCCGTAATCTTAATATCGAAATAGAGGAGGCTCAGTGCATATAGGGATAATCGGCACAGGGTATGTCGGGCTTGTCACCGGCGCCTGTTTTGCAGAATTCGGTGTTTTTGTTACATGCGTTGACAAGGACGATAAGAAGATAAAGTCTTTGAAGAAGGGTAATATCCCATTTTATGAGCCGGGACTCGAAAACCTTGTTCAGAGAAAAGATCGG
>JAKAKQ010000056.1 GCA_021813425.1 Nitrospirota bacterium | reverse complement strand
CAATGGGTCTTGAGAAGATCGAGTTTTTCTGGTATGCCCGCCGCATCGGGCCGCTGGCCTTTGTCGGGTATTTCGCTGGTGTGGCAGCGTACATAATACAGTATAATTTGCTGCATTGAAATATTATGTGTTGAAGATATAGGTTTGGTAAATGCTTACTGATTATTTTTTGTTGCTGTTTGTATTTTGTCATTCCCGCAGTCCGTAGGCGGGAATCCACCCCTCTGTATCCCCCCTTAGTAAGGGGGGAATTAAAAGGGGGGTCTGGATGCCCGACTAAAAATTTCGGACATGACAAAAAAACTGCCTTAAAAAAAGTTTTTAGACATTGACTTTATTACAACCCCGGTTTTACCGGGTTTATCTTAGGTGGAGACTGTCAGAAAGGAAAAGATGTTTGAAGTAAAAGGGAAGTTGATCAATTGCATATTGAGGATTTCAGCGTGAAATCCGAAAATACCTGCACGCCCTTTGACCCTGACCTGCTGCACTTAATGCAAGGCCATTATGATTTTTCAATCTCTCGCCTTCTTATCTGCTTTTTTCTTTTCTCAGTCCCTCTGTTAAAGGTTCTTTAACAAGGAGGATATTATTATGATGACAATGGTAGCAGTTGTATTTGTGCTCGCTTATTCAACAATAGCGGTCGAGCATTACGTTAAGATTAACAAATCCGCTACAGCCCTGCTTGCCGCAGGTCTTATGTGGACAATCTACTCTTTTGCAAGCCCTCTCGGGGTTGAAGGCGTAAGCCATCAGCTTACGGAAAAACTGGGTGAGACAGCGGCAATAGTCTTCTTTCTAATCTGTGCTATGACTATTGTTGAGGTTACTGATTCTCATGGGGGTTTTGAGGTTATTACCTCGCGTATAAAAGCAAAAAAATTGGTAACCCTGCTTTGGATAATAGGCTTTATAGCTTTTTATCTTTCTTCGATTCTCGACAACATGACAACAACAATCGTTATGGTTGCGCTCATGAAGCGTATTCTTAAGGAACATAAACAGCGCCTCTTCTTTGCAGGCATCATAGTCATTGCTGCCAATGCAGGAGGAGCATGGACACCTATCGGTGATGTAACCACTACCATGCTATGGATAGGCGGACAGATAACGACAGGCGCTATCATGAAAGGCCTTTGGATTGCTTCAATGCTTAATTTGCTGGTTCCTCTTATCATCGCCTCATTTTTCATCAAAGGCGAAGTTGTACCTCCGGATAAGGTCGAAAATGGCGCAGCCAGCACCACCCAGTTTGAAAAAAACCTGATGTTCTTTTTGGGCATGGGCGCCCTGATCTCTGTTCCGGTATTCAAGGCAATAACACATCTGCCTCCGTACCTTGGAATTTTGTTTGCGCTTGGAGTGCTCTGGCTTGTCGGCAATATTCTGCACCGCAACAAGCCTGAAGAAGAGAAAGACCATCTCACTCTGACCAAAGCCCTTAAACGCATTGATATGGCTTCAGTAGTATTTTTTATCGGTATTCTTCTGGCTGTTGCCACTCTTTCTGCCAACGGAATGCTGCCTCAGCTTGCCCACTGGCTCGATATAAAACTCGGAAGCCAGACGCTTATCGTTATCCTGATCGGCCTTTCTTCCGCTGTCATAGATAATATTCCTCTTGTGGCCGCTTCAATGGGCATGTATCCGCTTGCCCAATTCCCTGCGGACTCCTTTATTTGGGAGTTCATGGCCTACTGTGCAGGCACAGGCGGTTCGATATTGATTATAGGTTCAGCCGCGGGTGTGGCTGCAATGGGTCTTGAGAAGATCGAGTTTTTCTGGTATGCCCGCCGCATCGGGCCGCTGGCCTTTGCAGGGTATTTTGCCGGAGTAGCTGCTTACATCATCCAATACAGGCTTTTGCACTGAGTATAGTCTAAGTAACTTCCCCTTCCCCCTCTTAACCTAAGAGGGGGGAATACCTCCCCTTTTCGTCTTGTCCCGAAGGGTTTAAGGACTGAGTGTGGAAATGTGGAAAGATAAGGGGAGGGGAGCAAGGGGAGACAGACATAATTGGGACTATCCCAGCACTACAATAATTCCATTAAATGCTGAAACTTTTTCTTGAAAAATAATGTTTCAGTATCTTTAGGATATAGGATGAGTTTTTCCCGCTCTGCAAGCAAATCCTTTTCAATCTTATATCTTTTAATAACCTCAGTTGCATCACTAAAATCTTCTTCGGTTCCTCTTAAAAGTTTGCTGAAGACAAAGTCTACCGGGTCAAGAATTTTCAGGATGAGGAAGTCACTCTTATAAACAGTTATTGCCCTCCCTCTGTATTTTGCAGGCAATGGTACGACACCCCATCCGCTTATGTTTTCACTTATGTTGAAATTGATTTTTTCTTTTCTGAGATATTCGACAAGCCCTATGAAAAACTCTTCACTGCATTTAATCTCAGCATCAATATCAATAGTATGTCTCGGTATTTCATAAAAACTCATGGCAAGTCCGCCAATAAGCAGAAGCTCTGCCTGCTCATTCTTAACTTTTGCGTAGCTTTCTATTTTTTCAATGTATTGCTTAACATAATCCTGCATGAATAAGACCCTTCAGGAAATTCCTTCTTTTCTCTCTGTAAATGCCTGGTTTTATCTTATAGGGTTGTACTATATCTCTTCCGTGTAATTCTTCAAGCGCCTTGTTTTCCGGCAAAATCCACCTAAAAGCAAGATACCAGCTTAACGCATCGGTAAGATTATCCTTCACAATCAGGTTTCCGATAAGCGATTCGCACGCCTTTACCATATCGAGGTTTAATATAAACTCAATCCAGAGATATTTCCTTAGTCTTTCATTGCTCAAGACATCCTCAATCGTGTTTATATTCTCTTCTGATAAGTCGTTGATGAATACTAAACTCAGTGTCTTCATGTTTGTATTTTAGCAGAATTCCTTTTTGCTTGCTTTCAAAATAGACTTTCTTAAGTCAATCCTAATATAATTGGGTGAAATGATTCTCTGGCCCGGATTTTCAATCTGCACCGTGAAGCATAATGGAGGTTACTCAACATAGTCCATAAACATAGAGATGTAAGCTGCAACTTTTAACCGTGATTAAAATAAGGCATTTGCAGAAGTTTTAAATTGCAGTAGAATTTAATGAAGGGAGGAACTTTTATGGATATTAACCTGGAACGATTCCTTATACCGGCAAGTATATTTATATCATTATCTGTTGTCCTGCTCATTATCAGGGGGATTACTTTCAGAATTCTCCATAAATGGGCGGGCAGGACAGATACACAGATAGATGACATCATAATAAAGTCATTCAGGGTTCCTTCGGTCTACTGGTCTATAGCTATCGGGTTGTATATCGGTGTTGCGGTTTCCGAGCTCCCGGCTAAATACGTCTTTTATTTAAGCAAGGCCATCCATGTGATAGTTATCCTTTCAATATCTTTTGCTACAGCGAATCTTTCGGGCAAGGTATTCAAGAACTACATACAGAAATCGAATCTTCCGCTTCCTACTACCGGTCTTGCATACGGGATGATGAAAGCGGTAATACTTATAATCGGGTTTCTTATCGTCCTGAGCGTTATGGGAATTTCTATAACACCTCTTATTACAGCCCTGGGGGTTGGCGGCCTTGCCGTAGCGCTTGCGCTGCAGGATACTCTGGCAAACCTTTTTGCCGGTATTCACATTTTAGTGGAGAAGTCCATAAGGGTCGGAGATTTTATAAGGCTCGAGACAGGGCAGGAAGGCTATGTCGAGGATATTACATGGCGGACAACAAGGATAAGGATGCTTCCGAACAATATGGTAGTGATTCCTAACAACAAACTTTCTCAGAGTATTGTGACCAATTACTATCTTCCTGAAAAACGTATGGCTTTTCCGATACCAATAGGTGTCAGCTATCTTTCTGACCCTGAGAAAGTCGAAGAAATACTCGCGAAGGAGGTCAAAAAGGCCGTTGGTGAAGTGCCGGGACTGCTTGGAAATCCTGAGCCTACTGTTAGGTTCATCCCCGGCTTCGGTGAAAGCTCTCTCGATTTTACCCTGGTATGTCATGTCCGGGAATTTACGGATCAGTATCCTGTCCAGCATGAGTTAAGAAAGAGAATTTTCAAGAGATTTAAGGAAGAAGGTATTAATATACCATTCCCGCATCGCACAGTCTATCTAAAGAAGGAAAGAGAATGACAGAGATAAAACCTTTTGATTTCAAACGATGAGCTGGAATCAATATAGCATGGCTTCAGATATGGTCCTGACTATTTTTCACTGCATTTCAATATAGTCTTGACTATTTTTCATTATGCTGAAATAATATAGGCATGATAGAGAGGGATATGTATGTCAGGATATGGGAGGAACTATCTGCAGAAAAAAGCATGGTATTTCTTTCAGGCCCGCGGCAGGCAGGGAAAACCACTCTGTCAAAGATCATTGCCCGTTCATTTGCAAATAAACTATACCTTAACTGGGACATAGCCGAACACAGGGCTCTTTTTTTTGAGAATCCGTCTTTCTTTGAAGGGGTTGAAAGAAAGGACGATTCTGTTCCCCTGATCATCCTGGATGAGATACACAAATTCAGAGACTGGAAGAATTATTTAAAAGGCGTCTATGACAGATACCACGAAGACTACAAATTTCTTGTCACAGGAAGCGGCAGACTTGATATCTATCAGAAGGGCGGGGATTCGCTTGCCGGGCGCTATTATATCTTTCACATATTCCCATTCACCCTATCAGAGCTCGGCAAAACAAGAAGTTCGATTAAAGTATTTTTGAACAAACCATTGGAAATAAATAAGGACATAGGAAGAAATATTAAAGAAAAGTGGGATGTGGCGACAAACTTAAGCGGATTTCCTGAGCCTTATCTTTCCGGAAAAGATACAACTTACCGCCGCTGGTCAAATACCTATTCACACCAGTTGATAAGGGAAGATATCCGCGATATGCTTGACATAAAATCCGTAACAGACATCGAAACACTCTACCTGTTGCTTCCCTCAAGGGTGGGCAGTCCGCTCTCGATTCCGTCTCTTGCCAATGATATAAAAGTATCATATAATTCTGTCCGCAACTGGCTTTCCGTATTTGAGAGATTTTTTCTCATATTCAGCATACCCACATGGACAGGCAAAATAAGCCGTGCTATACAAAAAGAGAGAAAGGTTTATCTATGGGATTATCCGAAGATTAAAGATGTGGCAGCGCGTTTTGAGAATATGGTTGCGGCTGAACTTTTCAGGGCGGTCACTCTTTGGAATGACTCCGGCTACGGAGATTTTTCCCTGCATTTCATTAAAAACAAAGAGAAGCAGGAAGTGGATTTTCTCATTGCAAACAACAGAGAGCCGTTTCTTCTGGTGGAAACAAAATTGACAGATACTCAGCCGTCAAAGCCGCTGCTTACATTTCAGCGCGCATTGAATATACCCGCAGTTCAGCTTATCAATAAAGGAGACGGCTATCGCCTGATATCAAATGATAAAAACAAAATACTTATAGCTCCGGCATACAAATGGCTTCCACATTTGCCATGAAGAGATTTCTACAGATAATGCCGTCTCTATTTTGGTGCATCGTTGTGGTACTATGCGGTAAA
>JAKAKQ010000191.1 GCA_021813425.1 Nitrospirota bacterium | reverse complement strand
GAAACTGGACAAGTTTTACACTGATACATGCCTGCTCGATCAGATCTTTGTAAAAGACCCGGACCAGAAAAAGAAGATCAAAGATATTATTACAGAAAAGGTTGCAAAACTCGGTGAGAATCTTGTTGTCAGAAGATTTGCAAGATTTCAGCTTGGAGAAACCCAGCCTGCTGAGGCTAAAACCTGCTGATTAAAATAAACAATGTCACGCAAATATAAGAGGATACTCCTGAAGCTCAGTGGCGAAGCCCTTATGGGGGATAAGGGATACGGCATTGACGCCAATACCGTGGATTTCATGGCAAAGGAGATAAAAGACGTTTCCTCCATGGGCATCCAGATCTCTATCGTGATCGGAGGCGGGAATATATTCAGGGGTGTCCAGGCAAGCCTTGAGGGGATGGAAAGGGCATCTGCAGATTACATGGGGATGCTCGCAACAGTAATTAACGCACTTGCCCTTCAGAACGCCCTTGAAAAATATCAGATCCCGACAAGGGTCCAGTCGGCAATAGAGATGCGTGAGCTTGCCGAATCATACATAAGAAGAAAGGCTGTCAGACATCTTGAAAAAGGCAGGATCGTTATATTTGCTGCCGGGACAGGGAATCCATACTTTACCACTGATACTGCCGCTGCCTTACGGGCAATGGAAATAGGGGCTGATGTTATCCTTAAGGGGACAAAGGTAGACGGAGTATATTCTTCTGACCCCGTGAAAGACCCGACAGCTAAAAAATACAGTCAGCTCACTTATATGGAAGTGCTTAAAAAAGGTTTGGGTGTCATGGACTCCACTGCCATATCTTTATGTATGGACAACAACCTTCCGATTGTGGTATTTAATTTAAGAGGAAAAGGTAATATAAGAAAGGTAGTTGAAGGCAAGAAAGTAGGTACTCTCGTCAGAGGAAACAATGGCCCAGGAGTTAAGAAAAAAAACAAGTGAGAGAATGAGCAGTGCGATAGATGCACTGAAAAAAGAATTCTCCTCGATCAGAACCGGGAGGGCCTCCCTTGCTCTCCTTGACGGAATTACAGTTGATTATTACGGCACAACAACACCTCTGCAGCAGCTGGCAAGCCTGACTATCCCTGAAAGCAGGCAGATCGCGATCCAGCCCTGGGAACAGCGTATTATACCTGAGATCGAAAAGGCCATATTAAAATCAGACCTTGGGCTCACGCCGATGAATGACGGCAAGATAATAAGGATAAACATACCGATCCTCACTGAAGAGAGAAGGAAACAGCTTGTGAAACTTGTTAAAAAGAGGGCTGAGGAGGCAAAGGTAGCGGTCAGAAATATAAGAAGGGATTCGAACGAGGAGCTAAAAAAACTTGAGAAGGAAAAACATCTCAGCGAGGATGATGCAAAAAAAGAGCATGACGAGATACAGAGAATTACAGATTCCTTTATAAAGAAGATAGATGAAGTGTTAGAGCACAAGGAAAAAGAAATAATGGAGGTATGAAGATGAACAGTAATTTTATGGTAAAAGTCGAAGATGCAAAGCTCCCTGATATCCAGAAGGCCCTTCAGAATGCAGGTATTAAAGTAAGAAGCATTATTGAAGTATATAAAGAGGGAGAAAAGAAAGAAGAAGCAAAATAATGGCTGTGAAAATCAAAATAAAGACAGCAAAAAAGAAGGCAAAGACCGCAGCAGAGAAGAAGAAAAAAACTTCTGTTTCTGCAAAGAAGCCTCTCAAGAAAAAAACAGACAAGGTTATAAAAAAGCCTTCTGTAAAGGCAAAGACTCCTTCAAAGCTTAAGAAAACTGTTAAAACAAAGAAAAAGGTTGCTGCCAATAAAAAAGTAGTAACTGCCAGGAAAGTAGTCACAAAGAAAAAGGTTGTTGCAAAAAAACCTGTATCAAAAAAGAAAGTAAGAATACCCGATAGAGATGCAAAAAAAGATAAAATGGCTTTAATCAGGAAATCTTTATTGATTAAAAGGGAGAGTATCCTCAAGGAGGCAAAACAGGAGATAGCAAAATATATAAGCGGTGAGACACGCCAGCTTGTGGATACTGCACTCGATGAGGGCGACTGGGCTGTTGTTGATATTTCCGAAGATATAAGCCTGAGGATGCTTTCGACTCACAGAAAGGCGCTTTACGAAATCGACGAGGCTATAAGGAAAATCAAAGAAGGGACTTACGGCATCTGCGAGGAATGCGGGGAAGAGATAAGCGAAAAGAGACTGAGCATCCTGCCTGCTGCAACACTGTGCATTGACTGCAAAGAGAATAAAGAAAAGTTTGAAGCTGTCGAAAAAGAAGAGATGGCCTGAAAACGATCTGAGCAGTTTGGATTTAGATCAGATGTTCAGTTTTCTTCTTTTGTAACCCACGGATATAAAGTCATCTTGTTCCTTCTCTTTTATCTTTTTTAACCCAAGCTCAAGGAGAAGCTTTCTTTCCTCAGGGTCTCTTTTGGTTGTCTTTCTATAACGCTTAAGGCCGAGCTTATCCCTTAGCACAAGAAACTCCACCGGCGATATGTCCTCGTACTTCTTCGTTCTGATCTTCATTATTCTGCCTTCTTTTTTAATTCTAAAAGCTCTGTCACTGTATTATTGTCAGGCATCGCTGTCTTTTCAGAGGGGACTCCGTCCTCTTTATCTTTTCAATTATTTCCATTTCATCCATGGCATAATAATAACAACTCTCTTTGTTTACTACAAGAATAATTGATGCAAGACAGGGAAAAGGAAGTTTTTGAAGATTGTGGAAAATCAAGGTTAAATTGATCTTTTTTATTTCTTCAAAATTTATTATAACTCACAGAAGTCGACACCACTGAACATCCTTATCGTTCTACTGATTAGAAACGGAAATCCTTGCCTTTGTTCCTCCGATGCTTGTTCTGCGCCTTGCAAGGAATGAAAGCTTCAGCAACTCTCGGCCAAGCCCCCGGATATGATTCCGAATGGACAAAGAGAAAAAGGTTGTTCATAATGATACAGTTAGATTCTTAAATAAAAGGAGAGTCTTCTTAAAGAGAAATGAAGATAGTTTTTACAACAGACTTGCATGGAGAAATATGGAAGTACGATCGGTTACTTATGGTGGCGCGTAATTTCCGGGCAGATGTTGTGATCAATGGCGGCGATATGCTGCCGAAGGCCGGCAATCTTTTTGACCAAGACAAGTTCATAACCGGATATCTCGAAAAACATTTCGAGCAATGTGCCGAGTTCGGGATCGCTTACCTCTGCTATCTGGGCAATGACGACCTCAGGATCTTCGACGATCTCTTCGAGAGTACCTGTGTAAAATATCGAGGTGTGGTAAACCTGGCACAGCGGAAATACGATATCGGCACGTTTGAATTCATAGGCATGAACTGGGTCGTGGACTATCCCTTCAGGCTGAAAGACCGCTGCAGAATGGATACAAAAGACTACGATTTACAGATGCAGTTCGGGAAGGGTCTTTTATCAACGCCGGGGGGCTTCGAAGAAATGCCGGACTGGCTTGCGACAGCGAAAACACTGCCTACGATAGAGGATGAACTGGAGAAGCTGCCAAAACCAAACAGCATGTCTCAGAGCATATATGTCATTCATATGCCTCCGTACAGGTTAGGACTTGATGTGTGCGCCAATGGTTCAGAAGTCGGCTCAAAGGCGATTTATAATTTTCTGGAAAGAAACCAGCCGTTGCTCTCTCTGCATGGACACATTCATGAATCCCCTGAGACCAGCGGAAAATGGCATACGAAACTCGGCACCACGATCTGCATACAGCCCGGACAGCTTACCCCTTTTACGCATGTAACTATCGATCTTCTGACCATGGCATTTGACAGACATATTGAGTATTGAATAAAACCTTAGCTAAACCGCTCATTTCTTTTTCTCTGTTATACTTTGAAATGTCTCGACCCATTCTTTCCACACAAGATTGAAATCTGGAAGCTCTTTCAGCATTGGGCCTAAGCGGTCTTTCCATACGTTCTTATTCCACTCTCTGAGTTTATCAGATGTCAGCCCGGAAAGTTCGGGCTTAGCATCCCTGATACGGCATTTCTCCTGAAACAACGGCAATAATTCTTTCCACGTGAAATGCTCGCCAGAGTAGCACAGCATGTACCATAGGTCATATAAATCCCTTGGTCTGGGCCATTTCTTCTGCTGCTGAAGAAGGGAACGCAGTTTTTCTACAATGATTTCTTTTTTTGTATATGAGTGGACCTTAAAAGGAGAGAGGTCTGAATATGTGGATTTGATTGAACAGACAACCGGTTTATCAAGAATCGGTTCATCAAAGGTCAGATGCACCTTGACCTGAGGCAGACCCTGTCTGCGCGCACCGCCCCGGCTGTATTCAATCGGAATCTCAATCTGAAAATCTCCCGGAATAGTAAGCGGCTCCTTTACTGTCAGCCTGATCCCAGATTCGCTTTGAACCTTGTCAGCTGCTCTGTTAAGTAATTGCAGGGAAGCGTCAAGGTTGTCGCCTCCGGACTTGCAACTGAAATCAATGTCCTCGGAAAACCTGTATCCCTCATAATAGCAATGTCTAAGGCATGTTCCACCCTTGAAAATCTATCCGTGCTTTGCCATCCCTGAATGTGCCAGTCCTGACAAAAGCCACAGAATAACATAATCTTTTTCAATCTGGTCAAAACGGAGACCCTCTTTCTCAGCTATGCGATGCAGTTCAGCAGACGTGATCATATTTTAATCTCCGTATTAATCAGAAGTCTCCACCGGCGATTAAATTTCCCTTTGTGCGGCAGTGTGGGATCAAGAGGAGAGAAGCCAATCGCAAGTGTAACTGCACTTCGGAGCTTTTCAACATCCCCTAATCCAAGCGTTTCCATCAAAAATCCAAGGCGTTTGGCAACTGCGCTGTTTCCAATCCTGACTGCATATTTCCGAAGCTTGGCTTCGTCAAGCTGCTTCCATACAGTTGAAAGTGCTTTAGCTATTTCTTCTATGCCGCCTACGTTTTGCGGAAGATCCAGTCCATCAATAATCGTTTTTTCTCTATCCGTTACAGAAAATGGCATTTCATCAATCCAGTCCTTTATGATGCCGAAAAATCTTTCTGGCCGCAGAGAGACAACTTTGTAGCTCATGCCAAGCACCTGGCTTGGAGGACGACGCACAGGATGGTTTGTAGCTACAAATACGGTTCGGGGCAGTTGTTCCGTCATGCCGTGATGATTAAGCGCTGACCAGTATGCAATCGCTGCCGGAGACGCAAGCTCCATAGCAACGATAAATTCATGCAGCTGCGGGGTCTGGCTTCCTCCTGATGAAAGAGGAATAACAGCAAACCGTCCGCGTCTTATGCGCCTGATCCAGCCTTTTGTTTGAAGCCGTTCAAGGAATTGTCTGGTAGGGTCGCTTTTTTTATGGCCGAGGACGCGGCGCGCATCTGCAGTGGTAAAGGTTGGGCGAGTGCCTATTTTGGCAAGAAACCGCGCCTCCATTCTCCCTAAAGGACTCCTTGTTATATTTTGCATGCCAGTTGTCATCTCTACAGCCTACCTATGGCTTGCATAATATAACATTTTGAGTATTGCGTCAACGGAATTTTTTACTCTGGAAGTGAAGCGGACGCGGGGACAGTTGTA
>JAKAKQ010000008.1 GCA_021813425.1 Nitrospirota bacterium | reverse complement strand
AGATATACGGCGAGAAGATGGAATATCTCATAGAACCGGTTGGAGTGATAGTCCTTGCCATAGACGGACTCCGTCAGGATGTGCTTTATCCACAAAATGAGCAGCAGGTGAATGATTCAAACGGGGACTATTATGTTCAGCCCTCAGAGTTAAAGGGCATATGCAGTGTCCTTGGGGGCAGATATGACCCTGTCTCATATCCGAACACCTGCGACCCGGCAGGCTGGGAGAATAAACATATAAAACTACAGAATGTAACAGCCATATTCCCGTCGATAACCTTTGCCTCATGGGCATCAATATTTACCGGAAAACAGCCCAATGAGACGGGAATAACAGGCAATGAGTTTTTTGCGAGAGACAGATACAACAACAATGCACCTGTCCTTGGGATGTCTGAATATGGATATCAGACAGGTTTTGTGAAACTGGACATAGAGAAAACCTCGTTTGTATTCAGACATTCCATACCTGCGGAAATACGTGAGCTGAGTCCGGCAGGCCTGATAATGCTTCCCTTGACCCTGGATGAGAAGATCGGCAGGTCTGCTCCCACTGATACATTGCTTGCCAACTCCTCATTGCTCTGGCCTGCTGTAAGTGAAATGGTAAAGGATAAATATCAAACAAGCAGCGATAAGGGTATAAGGTGCGATCTGAGCAAGTACGAATGCAGGACAGCGGCAATGTTCAACCACTATGCGAAAGGAACTGACTGGTGGGGGACGCCGAGCCTGGGATCGATAGATAACATACTTGAAGTGGCCGGCGCTGCATTCGGAATCGGTGTTGCACAACTGATGGATAAGGCGGCTCAAAGAGAGGCAGTCAAATTCATAAACAACTATTATCTGTTCAAAAACCCTGATGGCAAGCGCAAGAGATTCCCTGCTTTATTTTCCGTATACCTTTCAGGGCTTGACCATGATGCGCATATAGAGGGCATGGGAAATTATGTGAATTTCTTCAAAAGCACAACCGACGCACTGGTAAAAGACATCGTTAATGCCTTACAACAACAAGATGAATTTGACAACAAGATATTCATCGTTGTTGCAGACCACGGGCATACGGGCCAGCCTACGGGATTGAAGTACATACAGGAAAAGCCGCTTTATGATCCTGAGTCCGGCGATTTCATAATGATTCAGCAGACAGCTCAAGATGCAGATATGTCGTGCAAATTAAAGACAAATTTTGCAGTCAACTCCGAGAATGATTATGAAGGCAAGAATGCCAGAAACGCCGAACTCAATAACAACAACCTCCACATATGGGAGTTGGGGGAGGTTTTTAGGACTATAGGAGATTCTGGCGGTACTCAGTATAAAGTGTTAGCCCCTAAACCTATATCAAATCTATTCACTTCAACGACATCGACCGGATTTCTTTATGAGCTTCCTTATGGCGCATCAGAAGACATTAACAAGGCGAATGTTATCGCTGCGTTGAACGGCCCGATGGCGCATATTTATCTGAAAGGAGCTGACGGCTGGGAAGATGAAAACCCTGATCTCAGAGATCTGAGCAGGCTGGCAAAATATCTCAAGGGATACCTCAAAGATGGTGGTGTGCTCATTGAAAATGAAAGAATAAAAGAAAATTACAAGAGATTGCTGTCATCTATAGATCATATTTTGATCAGAGTCAATGGGATTTATAAAGATTTTAAGGGGGTTCTGCTTGATGCGATCGGTAATGTGACTGGACCGGACGCTGATACTGTCAGTGAATCTTCGTTTGACCCGAACAAGTACACCAAAGCGCAGATCCGGATAAAGGATATGAACCACTTGAAGCGTAGCGGAGATATCGTTCTCATAATGAAAGATGAGATAGACATACCAGCTTCAGAGATAGGGAATCAGCGTTATACTACTGGCGTATCTTGCAAGTCATGGCATGGAAGCCTCAACAGGAGCGATTCTTATGTGCCATTTATAGTTTCATATCCTGGAGGTAATAAGTTCGAACTATCACCACTTGTTGATAATACTCAAGGTTGTAATGTCGCTACAGGATGTGATGGTAATTGGAGAGTAACTAATATGATAAAGACGATTATACAAAAACAATATGGTACACAATAGGAGGATTCTATGAAGTTTAAAAGAGTGTATGAATCTTTTTTCTATATTGCAGTGTTTGTTCTATCGGCAGCGACCCTTCTCGCAGCAGATGATGTTACAACATATCTAATTATGAGCGACATCCCCCCATACAAGAGGATAACCCAAACAATAGATATGATTACTGAAAAAATCAAAACTATTCCTGGCTATACGATATACAGCGGACCAGGTATACTGGCAGGAGCCGACCATTTCTCTTTTGATCACTCAGATATGACATATAGAACAGAGTATCAGAGTAAGGAAATTGGTCTTGGTATGGTTGTAGAAGTCACCAAACACACCGGTTCCGACTCTGACAAATGGTTGCTGCATGAAATAGACCTTGAATTCAGAAATTATTATGGGATACCGGGTTATTACATAAAAACGATCAATGGCAATACGATCTATGTATATGGGGCTGGTGGAAGAGATTATCGTTGGCTGAGCGGCAACAAAGTCATAATGATTGAGTACCTTGATTCACAGTTGACCAAGCCGGAACCGATAGAAATTATTCAAGCCTATCTTGCGAAACATCCGTCATCAATCCCTGCGATCACCATGAAAGAGCTTAACACCTCTGACAACAAGACCAAATGGATCAAAGACGAGATGGAAAGAAGGCTATGGCTGTGTGACAAGTGGTATATGCAGTTTCAGTTGGGGAAGGTGCAGCAGAAGGACATGCTCAAGGAGCTTGTTGATCATATGACCGTATTTCTTAATTACAGAGAGAAATACTACGGCATCAGCGCAAAGGATGAAAGAAACGCCCTTTCAAATTATCTCTCGCAAAACAACGGCACAGCCATCAAAGCAAAACTGACAGAGCATAATACATGGTGGACAGCGAATAAGACAAAGGCGATCAACATACAGTAGACAGAAAACAGCAAGAAGGAACAGAGTTGAACCCCGACATAGGAAAAATATATTGCTACATCACCTGCTTGAAGGTTTACAGGATCATGTGCCTTTACGCAATTCTTTCTTATATCAAGAAGGTAAATAATGGAAACGAACCTGAGACAGCGGAAGAGCAGACCTATCTTCTTGACATGCCTCATGGGTTTCAGTGGAAAGGGGTTTATGTAGATGCTGCGCTTAGAACCGTTCAACCCGTTCCAGCAGTTTCAACCGTTCAAACTGTTAACAGACAAAAGACCTTCATGCAGTTATCGGCGCTTCAGGGCTCTATCCTTGAAAACAGGATATTTGAGGATGATTTCAAAGTCGAATCCATATCCACAGCGAAGCTGTTTCAAATATGTAATCAGCAAAATAGCTCTCAGCCCTCAGCTCTCGGCTGTCAGCTTATGACAATAGATAAAACGAACATAAATACCCTACTTCCGACCCTTTCTGCTGATGAGAACATAAAAGAAGACATTCAAAACAGTATCAATCAGAATCTCATTATTCGTATTCCTTCAGCTAATGGCTTACCGCTTACAGCTATGAGCTATAAAGACTGGACCGGCATCGGATACATAAAGGAAAACCCTGATACAGGCGAGGCAGGATATATGCTGTCAGGGATTATTGCAGGGGGGATGACGGCGGTCTCTCCTGATAAATGGGCATCACAGTATTTAGTTGAAATACTCGGCAGGCCATATGCAGGGGAATACAGAACCTTTGAAATAACATATCCAAAAAACGAGTCGATAATATTTACACCCGCAATCACAGTGAAAGGGATTGTCCTTGATACAAATGCAAAAGTGCTTGTAAATGAAACAGAGGCGCAGGTGGAAGGCAATGCGTTTACGGCCACAGTAAACCTCACAAAAGGGATTAACAAAATCACAGCAACGGCAACAGCCAGCTCCGGAGTGACCCTGTCGGATTCAGTGACAGTGAAATACAGGATACTATTAAGGACATATATCACATTCCCTTATGAAGGCGCAGACCTCTCAACAACTCCAATCGATGTGGAAGGAATAGTAAGCGATCCAGAGGCAACAATAGAGGTAAACGGCATAAATGCAACAATTTCACCTGATGGGAGATTTATTGCACAAGGGATAACTCTTTCGGAAGGCGCAAATATGATAACAGTAAAGGCTACAAACCCTGAAGGAGACACAGACACACAGACGATCACCATAAACTACAAGGCAAATCCATTGTCCTTGCCTATCCTGATATCCATAACGTCACCAACAGACAACGAAACCATAAGCAAACCCTCAGTTATGGTCAGAGGCACTGTAACAACCAATGCAGAGGAGGTATGGATAAAGGTCAACGGAGTGCTTGCAGAGATATACAACGGTCAATTTACGGCAAATCAGGTGCCGCTAACACAGGGGGACAACAGGATCATTGTTAATGCCACAGACAGCAACGGAGGGGTGGGCAGGGCAGAGGTGACAGTAAAGGTAAATACGACAGTTCCATATGTGACCCTTAATGCAAACATCACAAGCGGCATTCCGCCTCTTACAGCATACTTTACAGTAACCACTGAAATCCCCAATGCAGTAACAAGCTATCAGATAGACTTTGAAGGAGACGGGACAGTTGACTATACAGGGACTACTTTTGAAGACATAAGCCATACTTACCTATCAGAAGGCATCTATAATCCGATAGTTACAGTAATTGATGACAAGGGGAATATGTATACAGATTCGATTGCGATAATGGTGCTGAATAAGACTGCTATCGATACATTACTTAAAGGTAAGTGGGAGAAGATGAAAGAGGCACTATCTAATGGAGAAATTCATAAAGCATTACAATATTTTGCAGATAGATCGAAAAATATGTATGAATACAATTTTAATCTTATGGCTCAATATCTGGGACAAATAGTTCAGGAGATGGGAACTATAGCAATGAATACATTAAGAAACAATGTTGCAGAGTATGAAATGATTGCGATGCAAAATGGGACAGAAGCTTCGTTTTTTATTGTTTTTATAAAAGACCCCAATGGTTTATGGAAAATAATTTTCTTCTGATAAAAGGAGATATAAATATATGAAAAAGAAACTGCTCTCAATTATCGTGGTAATTATTGGGATCCTCATTGCCGGACAAATCTATTTTACATATTTTTATGTTTACCAAGGGAAAGTCATAGATGCAGATACGAAAGCGCCTATCGATGGAGCGGTTGTTGTTGCTTCATGGAGAGAGGAGAGACCCACCCCCGCCGGGCCGACATCAAGATTAAAGGATGTTAGGGAAACGCTTACCGATAAGAATGGTGAATGGTTTATAAGAGGGGCTCGTGGGGAAAGATTAGGACCTTCTACACTGCTTTCTTATGTTACCTCATTTTTTACCGGGTTTATGTGGGGCACATACACCACAGAGAGACCTGAATTTATAGTCTTCAAGCCTGGTTATTGCTCTTGGCCCGCAGGATTGGGCATTGATGCTTGCAGGGAGAAAATGAAGACATATGACCCAAATCACAGCAACAATATCGGGGGGGTGGTTGAGCTGCCAAAGCTGACG
>JAKAKQ010000390.1 GCA_021813425.1 Nitrospirota bacterium | reverse complement strand
AGCCCCTATTATAGTCGGAAGGGTAAATCCGAGAGAGGACCTTAAAACAGTGATAGAAGAGGGCACTAAAAAACTGAGTGCAGGCAGCTCTATAATAATCTTCCCTCAGAGTACGCGTTCTGGTGTATTTAAGCCGGAAGAATTCAACACGCTCGGGGTTAAACTTGCGCTGAGGGCAGGCGTGCCGGTTGTTCCCATAGCATTAAAAACAGACGCCTGGGGTGCAGGGAGGCTCATGAAAGACTTCGGGCCTGTAGATAAGAATAAAAAGGTCTTTTTTGCCTTTGGAGAGCCCATGAAGATTACAGGACGCGGGGCCGAAGAACACGAGAGGGTTATCAGGTTTATAAAAGAAAAGCTTGAAGACTGGAGCAAAGGGGATATAACATGAATATCAGTAACTGAGATCTGTTTTATCCTTTGCCTATACTTAGCCCTTATGTTAAATTATAAACGCCGTGTCCAGGAAAATCCTTGTCATTGATGATGAAGCGCTGATACTTGTCGCTGTTGAAAGGGCCCTTTCAAAGGCGGGATATATTGTATCAACTGCAAAGAATATGAGAGAACTCGATACTGCCCTTAAAGACGCACCTTTTGATATGGTCATAACAGATCTGCATATGGAAGAAGACACTGCTGAGAATATAATCGAAAAAGTTGAGAAGACCTCGCCTTCGGTCAAGGTGCTCAAGATGAGCGGTACCGTCAACAGGGATAGATCTTATAATTTTCTTGAAAAGCCTTTCAGGATAGAAGAGTTGAGAAAAAAGGTGAAAGATATCTTGAATGAGCCTTCCTGAAACAGACATCTCATTATTTCTCTTTATAAATAAAAACCTGCAGAACAGTTTCTTCGACGCAATAATGCCGTTTGTTACAAAAAACGGGGAGTTGATTTTTCTTCCCTTCATGCTGTGGGCTTTTCTGAAGGAAAGGGGTAAGGCCTGGATACCGTTTATCATCGCCCTGTTTTCGGTTGCGCTTGCAGATGGAAGCGGGCATATCTTAAAAGATATTTTTGCGCGTCAGAGACCGTGCGATACAATCGAGAACATCAATCTGCTCGTCGGCTGCGGCCGTTCTTTCTCGCTGCCCTCAAATCACGCAACGAATGCCTTTGGGTTTGCGATGGTCTTCTGGGTTATGCGCAGGGACATAATCAGTTGTCTTTTGATACTTGTTGCAGCGGTCATAGGATTTTCAAGGGTATATGTCGGTGTGCATTATCCGTTTGACATTATTGCAGGAGCAATGCTCGGCATCGCTGCTTCGTATCTGTCGGTCCGGCTCTACAGGCTGTCATCTGCACTCTATGGAAAAAAGGCCTACGGTCGGATCCTGTACATTATTATCCTGTTGATAAGCCTTTTCAGGATATATTTTATACTGACCGGCCCGTTTGACCTCAGCCCTGACGAGGCGCACTACTGGGAATGGTCAAGACATCCTGACTGGAGTTACTATTCCAAGGGACCGATGATCGCCTATCTCATTTATGCAGGGACAGCAATATTCGGCAATAATGTGTTCGGGATCAGGATTCTTGCTGTAGTCCTGTCGGCCTTGAGCAGCCTGATACTTTACAGATTGGGCAGGGGGCTTTATGATGAGAAGACGGGCTTTGCTTCAGCTTTACTGATGCAGATTGTACCTCTTTATTCCGTATACGGGATTCTGATGACAATAGATTCCCCCTTTATATTCTTCTGGATACTTTCTTTGTTGTTTTTCTACAGGGCGATTAATTATCAATTACCAGAAGGAACAGATAGATCATTTAATTATTATTGGGTGATGCTCGGAATCTCTGTCGGACTCGGGCTGCTGACAAAATATACCATGGCCTTTTTTTATTTAAGCGCATTTCTGTATTTGATTATTGAACAACGACGGAAAAGAATTTCTGAATTTCTGAACTTCTGCGCTTCTGCCCTTATCAGCATGATAGTCTTCAGCCCTGTAGTCTTCTGGAATAATGCCAAGGGATGGGTAACATTAAAACATACGGCGGGACAGGCCCACCTTGCTGACGGGCTTATGATATCGGCAAGAAGCTTTCTTGAGTTTCTCGGTTCTCAGTTTGCTGTTATCACACCTGTGCTGATCATATTGCTATTTATTTCTCTCTGGAGATTGAGAAAAGATAAAGAGGGCGCATTCCTGTTCTGGTTTTCAACGCCCATAATAGTATTCTTTATTCTTAAAAGCCTGCAGGGCAAGGTGCAGGCAAATTGGCCCCTGGCAGGTTATGCGACCGCCTTTATAGCGTTTTCAGCGTATTATCTGAGAGATACCGGTTTTAAAAATGATATGTCCGGGAGGGCTTTGAAAATATTTGTGAGCGCAGGCATTTTACTCGCCTTGTTTGTAAATCTTTTACCCTATTCTCCTTTAATAAATAAACTGCCGCAGGGAAAAGACCCGACGACAAGACTTGCAGGCTGGAAAGAGCTCGGTGAAGAAATCAGCCGTGTATATAATGAGATGTCTTCTCTGGGTAATGTATTTATCTTTTCCGATAGTTATCAGGTTTCCAGCGAGCTTGCTTTCTATGTAAAAGGCAACCCTGCAACTTACTGCGTTAATCTTGGAAGGAGGATGAACCAGTATGACCTCTGGCCGGGGTTCGAAAGCTTGACCGGATATAATGCTGTTTTTGTAAGGACAAAGGAGAAGGGCATGCCTGAAGATCTTGCAAGATCATTCGGCAGACATGATAGAGAAGTGATAACAATACGGACTAAAAATAATAAAATAATGAAATTTACCGTGTTTAAGTGTTATGATTTTAAGGGAATTAAAATTAAACCTCCGGAGACTTTTTAATGACTGTTTCGGTTGTAATACCAATCTATAATGAGGAAGAGAACGTTCAGGAACTGCACAGCAGTTTAAGGGAAGTGCTTGAGACGATCGGCAGCGAATATGAAATAATCTTTGTCGATGACGGAAGCACTGACAGCACACTCGCGCTGCTTCAGGAGATACAATCCCGGGACAGCAGTGTGATAGTTCTGAGCCTCAGGAGAAACTTCGGACAGACAGCGGCCTTTGCAGCGGGCTTTGATTATGCGAGGGGAGACGTAATAGTGACGATGGACGGCGACCTGCAGAACGATCCAAATGATATCCCGAAACTGCTGGCCCTGATGAAAGACAACGATCTCGTGAGCGGCTGGAGGAAAAAGAGAAAGGACCCGTTTCTGTCAAGAAGGCTTCCTTCCATCATGGCCAACTGGCTTATAAGCAGGGTGACGGGCGTCAGCCTGCATGATTACGGATGTTCTCTGAAGGCTTACCGGCGGGATGTGATAAAGAACCTCAAGCTCTACGGCGAGATGCACAGGTTCATACCTGCTGTTGCAAGCTGGTACGGCATCAGGATAGCAGAGGTTGAAACAATGCATCATCCAAGAAAGAGGGGAAAGTCAAAATACGGCATATCAAGGACTATGAAGGTTGTGCTTGATCTGATCACCGTCAAATTCCTCCAGAGCTTTTCGACAAAGCCCCTTCAGTTCTTCGGACCAATAGGACTTTTGAGCGGGCTGATGGGGTTTCTTATATCCCTGTATTTAACACTCGGGAAGATCATTTCAGGCAGGGATATCGGCGGCAGGCCCCTGCTGCTTCTTGGAGCGCTGCTTATCATTGTTGGTATACAGTTCATAGGCATGGGGCTGTTAGGCGAAATGATGGTCCGTGTTTACCATGAAACTCAGAAAAAACCGATATATGTTATAAAGAAAGTAATTGGCCCTGGGAACAAATAAGACATTAGTTTTTCTGCTGAAATTATTAATCAGCGGAATATCCCTTTATATTATATTTTCGAAGACGGATATCAGGCAGATATTCCATATCCTCAGGAATATCGGCATTTTCCCTTTTCTTATAGCGGCACTCATCTATATATTGTCGCAATTTATCTCAACGATCAGATGGAAACTCCTCCTGCCGGAAAATTTCAGGGTCGGCAAACTGTTTTCCCTTTACATGATAGGGGCGTTTTTCAGCAGTTTTCTGCCAGGTGTTATAGGCGGAGATGCCATAAGGGCGTATTATCTGAATAAGGATGCAAAAAAGATAAGCCTAACACTGGCGTCGATTTTCATGGACAGATATATAGGATATGTGAGCCTGATGATTATAGGTATCTCCGCATTTCCTTTTGCCCTCGTCTACTTTGGCGAATCAGTCTACAGATGGATCATGCCGTTGATATTTGCTGCTTTTGCCATAGGCAGTTTTTTGTTTTTCAGCCTGCAGCTTGGAAGAAGGTTCAGGGTGGTCTCGGAGTTCTATGAGTATTTCAGTTCATTAAAGTCGAAAAAGGGTGTTATTCTGAAGGTATTGATGGTGTCCTTTATCATACAGTTCATGAATTTTCTGATTGTTATACTGCTTGCCATGGCTATGGGCGAGGATATCCCGGCTCTTGTTCTTTTTGTCTTCCTGCCGATAATAATAACCATCACCTCATTGCCGATTTCTATCTCAGGGCTTGGTGTAAGGGAGGGCTCTTTTGTGCTGCTGCTCGGCCTTATAGGTGTGAAGCCGGAAGCGGCAACTTCCCTCTCGCTGGCCTGGTTTTTTTCCGTATTTATCGGAAGCCTGCTCGGCCTTTTCGCATATATTAAACATACAAACAATCCTGATGCTGTTTAGATTATGGGACTGATGGACGAAAATAAATATATCGAGGAATCGGACAAGAAATATATATGGCATCCTTTCACACAGATGAAGGACTGGGAGCAGGAAAGGCAGATAATAATTGTAGAGGGAAGAGACTGTTTCATCAAGGATATTTACGGCCGGTGGTATCTTGACGGAGTGTCTTCATTATGGGTGAACATCCACGGTCACAGGAAAAAAGAGATAGACGAAGCGATAAAGGGACAACTGGACAGGATCGCTCACAGCACCATGCTCGGTTTGAGCAATGTCCCTGCGATAAGATTGGCTGAAAGACTCATAGAAAAATTGCGGAATCTGCAATCCGAATTAAATAAGGTTTTTTACTCCGATAATGGTTCAACATCCGTTGAGGTAGCTTTGAAGATGGCATTTCAGTACTGGAAACATAACGGAGTTGACAGCAAGGAAACTTTTCTTTCGCTTAATAACGCATATCATGGAGATACGCTCGGCGCTGTCAGTGTCGGAGGCATTGACATATTTCACAAGGCCTTCGGCCCCCTCCTTTTCAGGACATTCAGGTCCCCATCCCCTTACTGCTACAGATGCGAACCCGGGCTTGTCTATCCCGATTGCGGATTCGCCTGTCTGAACAAAATGGAGGAAACATTAAAGACACATCATGATGAAATTGCAGCAGTAATAATCGAACCGTTAGTCCAGGCAGCAGGCGGGATAATAGTTTCACCGCCGGGATATCTTAAGGGTGTAAGGGATCTTTGCACAAAATACAATGTCCTTATGATTGCTGATGAGGTCGCAACCGGCTTTGGAAGGACAGGCAGGATGTTTGCCTGCGAACATGAGGATATAAAACCTGATATCATCTGCCTTTCAAAGGGCATAACAGGCGGTTATATGCCGCTTGCAGCGACTATAACGACGGAAAGGATATATGAGGCGTTTCTCGG
>JAKAKQ010000316.1 GCA_021813425.1 Nitrospirota bacterium | reverse complement strand
TATGCCAGTTTCTTTGTATAATTTGTGTTTTTCATCTTCTTATCCTCCTTTTAAGTTCTTGCAAATATAGTTGCATATGCCATGCCAGCTCTATCTGCCTGATTTTAAAGGATTGTTTGATTCAGACGCCCTGCACTTCCGCAAATATGTTTGCAGGAATGCAAAAAAAGAGGGGATTATATGACTTGTCAAGGCAATAATAGCTATGCTTCGGCTGCTACAGCCGCTTCCACCTTTTCCTGTTCTTTGTAATCACATTCCTTATTTACACAGACAAGAAAAAGATTACCTGTTTTATCCCGCTTTTCCCCGAGAAAGGACGCATTACATTTGGGACATTTTTGAAGCACAGGCTTATACCATGTTGCAAACTTACATTTTGGATAATTACCACAACTCCAGAAGGGTTTCCCCTTTCTGGAGCGTCTCTCTACAATGTCTCCGTCATCCAAAGGGCACTTTACACCCGTTGCTATGGGTTTTGTTGTCTTGCATTCAGGATATTTTGAACATGCAAGGAATTTCCCGAATCTGCCTGATTTAAGCACCATGGGAGAGCCGCATTTAGGGCATTTCTCTTCAGTCTCTACAGGCTCTGCTGTCTGTTTCTCACCTTCAAGCGGTTTTGTATTTTTACATTCGGGGAATCCTGAACATGCCATAAACCTGCCATGCCTGCCCCATCTGATTACCATTGGCTGGCCGCATTTATCGCATTTTTCCTCTGTCGGGATATCCTGTGGTTTTACCTTGCCTTTTATAGCCAGCGCTTCAGTCAATCTCTTATGGAAAGGCTTGTAAAAATCCTTGACGAGTTTCACCCATTTTGTCTTGCCGTCTTCTATGTGATCGAGTTTCTCTTCCATACTTGCAGTAAAATCTATATCCATCAACTCTGCAAATCTGTCTACAAGAAGGTCATTAACAACACTTCCGAGTTCTGTCGGGATAAATTTACCGTCTGTTTTGCCGACATATTTTCTGTCCTGTATTGTAGACAGGATGGCAGCATATGTACTTGGCCGTCCAATACCCTTTTCTTCAAGAGCCTTTACGAGCGAGGCCTCTGTATACCTTGGAGGAGGCTGTGTAAAATGCTGTTTTGGCAGGAGACTCAGGAGCTTCAGCGTCTCACCTTCATTTAAAGGGGGCAGAAGTGACTCATTTTCATCAAGAAGCTCATCCGTACTTTCAGTATACAATGCCATATACCCCTGAAATTTCACTACGCTCCCTGAAGCCCTGAATGCTGTTTCACCCTTACACTTATCTGTATGACATGATATTTCGAATGTGGTCTGCTCAATCTGTGCTGGCGCCATCTGACTTGATATAAAGCGGTTCCAGATGAGTTTATAGAGGGCATACTGCTCTTTGTTCAGATATTGTTTAATATTGTCCGGATTGTTGGTTAGATATGTAGGCCTGATCGCCTCATGCGCCTCCTGTGCCGATGCCTTGCTCTTATATACCGGCGGCTTTTCAGGCACATACTCCCTGCCATAGGTTCTCTCAATGAAATCCTTTGCAGCTTTTTGTGCCTCTGCTGCCACCCTGAGAGAGTCGGTTCTCATATAAGTAATCAGACCGGAAGAACCTTCTTCCCCTAATTCAATCCCTTCATAAAGCTGCTGGGCTATAGACATAGCCTTTTTTGCAGTAAAACGGAGTTTTCTTGAGGCCTCCTGCTGCAGTGTACTTGTGATGAAAGGGGGTGACGGCATCCTCTTTCTCTTTTTCCTGTCGATCTTTGTGAGAATGAATTGACTGTTTTTTATATCATCAACAACAGCATCTGCAGACCGTGAGTCTTTAATATCTGTTTTCTGGTCTTTGTATTTGAATAACTTAGCCCAGAAAACCGGTTTTTCTGACCCCTCGAACTCAGCGTTTACAGACCAGTATTCTTCCTGTTTGAAAGCCTCTATATCTCTTTCTCTATCGACTACAAGCCTGACCGCAACGGACTGCACTCGTCCCGCACTCAAGCCTCTTCTTACCTTACGCCACAAAAGAGGGCTGAGTTCATAGCCTACAAGCCTGTCGAGAACCCTGCGGGCCTGCTGGGCATCGACCTTCTTCATATCTATCTCTCCGGGGTTTTTAATCGAGTCGAGCACAGCAGTCTTTGTTATTTCATTAAACTTTATTCTGTAGATCTTTTTTGATTTACTGTCAACCACCTCTGCAATATGCCAGGCAATCGCCTCGCCTTCCCTGTCCGGGTCAGGGGCTATATAGATCGTCCCCGCTTCCTTTGATGCCTTTTTCAGTTCTTTTATAATCTTCTCTTTGCCAGGGATAACTACATAATTGGGGGTAAAATTATTCTCTATATCTATGCCCATCTCTTTTTCAGGCAGGTCCTTTATATGGCCGACCGAGGCCCTTACATCAAAATTCTTCCCGAGAATTTTACTTATTGTCTTGGCCTTGGCAGGAGATTCTACAATGACAAGAGACTTCATTAGATAACCTCCTGGCGCCTGTTTTCTTTATATCTTAATTCCATAAAATCCTTTTTCCTCCTCCGAATATTAAAGAGAATACATCCTCTTTTTCATAAGAACTGTCTCTTATTAGTATATAAACAAGAATTGCCTTTAAAATGTCAAGTGAGTTCTCATCGAATTTTCCGGAGAATTCAAGCCCTTCCAGTTCCTCGCATATATCTGTAAGGTCTGATTCGTCACAATCTATCGCTTCAAACACTTCTTCCGAATCGAACTCCAATTCCTTGTGGTCCTCCGAAATCATCTTTAAAATCTTTAAGAGTTTTGTCGACAATTATTCACCTCATGAAAGATAAAATCTTTTTCCGTTCGACTGCCTGACAATCCCTTTCAATTCCAGCGTAAGAAGCATATCGAGGATCTCTTGAACGGGCAGCCCGCTTTCTCTGGACAGCAGATCTATATGTTTCGGCTCTCCTGTCAGGATACTGCATATCCTGTTTTCTTCCTCTGACATATCTACAGACTTTTTTTTCTTTGACTTGATAAATCCTCTGAGCACCGGGGCAAGCTCTTCAATTATATCTTCTGTATCAAGCACTATCTTTGCTCCCTGCTTTATCAGTCTGTTCGGCCCAACAGATGAATCAGAGGTTATATTGCCTGGCAGGGCGAAAACCTCCTTGTTCTGTTCAAGGGCATAGTTTGCTGTTATCAGGGAACCGCTGTCAGCGGTTGCTTCTACAACAAGGACCCCCAGGGACAGAGCGCTTATCAGCCTGTTCCTTCTGGGGAAATTTTCCCTGTTAGGCATAGTGCCGACAGGAAACTCGCTTATTATACAGCCCGAACATATAATATTATCCATCAGTCCCTTGTTCTCAGCAGGATAACATATATCAGGCCCTGAGCCGAATACTGCAACTGTCCTTCCGCCTGAAGACAGGGCGCTTTTGTGGGATATTGTATCTATCCCCCGTGCCATTCCGCTGATGATGGTAAAACCGGCAGAAGAAAGCTCACCGGAAATCCTGTGGGCAACAGCCTCTCCATAATGAGTATGTTTTCTTGAACCGACAACCGCAATGCCGTATCTGTCATCAGGCTGATAATCCCCTCTCATATAAAGGACCACAGGGGAATCCGTTATCTCCTTCAGCGGTTCGGGGTATTGCGGATCATTAAATCCGACCACTTTTATGCCTTTTCTGTCTATGACCTTAATCTGTTTTTCTATGTTATCCCAGAGCCTGAAATCTTTTATGTCCTTTGCCTTTTCCCTGTTTATCCCTTTGACGGAAAGAAGGTCTTTTATCCCTGCGTTGAATATATTCTCAGGGCTTCCCATAACGGCAAGCAATTTCCTGGACATGACCGGACCTATATCGGGGATGAGCGTCAGCCCGATCCAGTATCTGATATCAGACATTACTCTTCCTGAGAAATCTGTTCGCTTTCAGGCGGAGGGCATTCAGTTTAATAAAACCTTCTGCGTCCTTCTGGTTATAAACATCCTCAGCCTCGAATGTTGCGAGCTTGTAGCTGTAAATGGAATTGGGAGATTTTCTCCCGACAATCATACAGTTTCCCTTATAAAGTCTCAGGCGGGCAGTGCCTGTTACATATCTTTGTGTATCATCTATCAGTTTCTGAAGAGCGATTCTCTCAGGAGAAAACCAGTAGCCGTAATATATCAATTCAGCATATTTCGGCATTAACGAATCCCTGAGATGCATGATTTCCCTGTCAAGAGTTATGGATTCAACCGCCCTTCTTGCAATATGCAGTATGGTCCCGCCCGGGGTCTCATAAACACCCCTCGATTTTATGCCGACATACCTGTTTTCGACTATATCCACCCTCCCGATACCATGCCTGCCGCCTCTTTCATTGAGTTTTTGCAGTATTCTGGCCGGGGACATGTTTTTACCGTTTATTTTTACCGGATCCCCTTTAGCAAAAGATATCTCTATGTACTCTGGTCTGTCAGGGGTCCTTTCCAATGGGTTTATCATTGTATACATATCTGAAGGAGGCTCTGACCACGGGTCTTCAAGCACCCCCCCTTCATAACTTATATGAAATATATTCCTGTCTGTGCTGAAGGGTTTTTCCTTTGTTGCGGTGACAGGGATGCCGTGCTTGTTTGAATAGTCTATCAAGGATTCTCTGGAGTTAAAAGTCCATTCCCTCCATGGTGAAATGACCTTAATATCAGGTTTGAGCGCATAAAATGTCAGCTCAAATCTTATCTGGTCATTGCCCTTTCCTGTTGCGCCGTGTGCCACAGCATCTGCCTTTTCCCTTATTGCTATCTCTATCTGTTTTTTTGCTATAAGCGGCCTGGCAATGGATGTGCCGAGGAGATAAAAACCCTCATACACAGCGTTCCCGCGAAGCATAGGGAATATATAATCCTTAACAAATTCTTCCCTCAGGTCTTCAACATATACCTTTGATGCCCCTGTCTTTATCGCTTTCTGCCGTACTTTTCTTAAATCCTCACCCTGCCCGAGGTCGGCGCAGAATGCTATTATTTCTGCATTATAGGTTTCCTTAAGCCATTTTATGGCTACGGATGTATCAAGACCTCCTGAATATGCAAGGACTATTTTTTTGACCATTTTATGCCTCCATAATATCGCCTTAACAAGGTGATAAGTCATAAATGATATAAAAAATCTTTTATTCTGTCATTCTGGCTTGTCCAGAATCCTTCTCCGTAGTTTTAAAGAAAGATTCCCGACAGGCGGGAATGACAACCATTGAAACAGAGTTCTCTATGAGTACTAAATATAATCTGTAAACACGCAAAAAACAACCTGATTGCAGGCTATAACCATAGCATAAAACCGAAATAAATGTAAAATTTGTGATGGTTAGTAACCCTTCAGTAGAGCGTGGAAGATTTTAATCATAAAATCCCCCTCCATCCCCCTTTTCCAAATCCCGAAAGCATTCGGGACTCTTTGGCAAAGAGGGGTTAGGGGAGATTTTTCCAATATGCCCCGCTTCACTGAATGGTTACAATGCTCTAAATTTTTAAATAAATCAACAATGATAGAAATTGCTAAACTTCTTAATTGAAACTCAATCTCAATTTCAGTTATAATTGCTATAATGGAAACCAAGATATTTCAGAACTTCCTTTCCATTAAAGGTCTAAAGCTGACAAGGGAGCGTATCGCTGTTCTCAGAGAAATATTCTCCTTTCACGGACATTTCGAG
>JAKAKQ010000125.1 GCA_021813425.1 Nitrospirota bacterium | reverse complement strand
CCAAGGTCGGCTTCTCCATAAAGTTTCTGATAGCCTGCTGCCTTTGCCTTGCTCATGACCGCATCTCTTTCACCGTAGGAAATCGCTCCTGTTGGACAGGTCTTTGCGCATGCCGGCACCAGTCCCTCTGCTATCCTGTCGGAGCAGAGATGACATTTTGTTATCTTGTTTTTCTCATCATATCTCGGGATGTCAAAAGGACAGGATGTAACGCAGAGCCTGCAACCGATACATTTATCTTTATTGAATCCGACTGCGCCCTCTTTTGTTTTAAACAGAGCGCCGGGCGCCGGGCAGATCTTCATACAACCGGCATCATCACAATGCATGCACCTCTGGCTGACAAAAAGCAACCGCACCGGATTAGCCTCTGAAGGCACCTCAACATACCTTATCCTGTTATATAGATAAGGTATCAGGTCAGGAGGGTTATCAAAGCTGCCCTGATTAACGGTTTTCGTACCCCGCAGCTGGTTCCATTCCTTGCAGGCTGTCTGGCAGCCTCTGCACCCTATGCATAATTCCGGAGAAATTAATAATGATTTTCTCGGCATATTATCACCTCCCCTAAGCCTTCTCGACATTGACCATAAAGGCCTTTGTCTCGGGTATCATTGTATTTGCATCTCCAATTGTAGGTGTGAGCAGATTGGAACTGTCGCCGCCGCTTCCGTCTTCAGGATACTGCCAGCCAAAACACCAGGGCAGACCCACCTGATGGACGGTGGAATTCATTATCTTGAACGGCTTGAATCTTTCTGTCACCATGGCTATCGCCCATACCTTCCCGCGGGCTGATGAGACTGTGACTTTATCACCGCTCTTGATGCCCTTTTCCTGTGCCAGCTCTTTGCTTATCTCAACAAACTGCTGGGGCATCATCTCAAGCTGCCAGGGGAGATGCCTTGTGAGGACCCCGGTCTGCCAGTGCTCGGAAACCCTGTATGTAGTTGCAACAAAGGGATACCTTATGTCGCAGCTCAGAAATATATCTTCAGGCGCTCCGCCGCCTTTTGCAGGCATGTCGTGAGGGCCGGAAACACCATAGAACAATTTAACTGTTGGGTTTATCCTGTGCTTTTTCGAAAGGGGATTTTCCTGGACAGGACATTCCAGAGGCTCGTAATGTTCAGGGAATGGCCCGTCTGCCAATCCCGGCCCGAATATGGCCCCCATACCGTCAGCACTCATGATACAGGGATATTTCCCTGCCTTTTCATCTGCCATTGGAGGCGCAGGACCGTCCGGAACGTCTCCATCCCATCCTGGGGCGGTCTTTTTTGTCTGCGGGTCCAGTTTATTGGGGTTCCATTTTATTACAGCCCGCTTTGGATCCCAGGGCATTCCATTAGGATCTACAGATGCCCGGTTATAGATTATCCTCCTGTTGACAGGCCAGCACCAGGCCCATTCAGGGAACATGCCGAGCCCTGTGGGGTCTGTCTTTTTCCTTCGCGCCATCATATTGATGACCTTGCCTTCCTTCTGGGTATAACTTCCACTGTATATCCAGTTGCCGCATGAGGTTGTCCCGTCAGCCTGCAGTGTAACGAAGTTTGTGCAAAGCTCTCCTTTTTTCCCGAACTGTTTTGGAGGTGTAACTTTTTTGTCAAAGAGATCCTCGAGATAATATCCGTTAGCCTCCTTTGCCACGCGGTGAATATCAAGCTTCCTTATTTTGCCGTCAGAGCCTTTCTCGCCGTAATCCCATGTTAATTTTACTATTGGATCAGGAAACTTGCCCCCTTGCTTCTGGTAAAGTTTTTTCACTCTGAAATAAAGCTCATTCATTATTTCAGAATCAGGTTTCGATTCCCCTACCGGGTCGATGGCCTTGTATCTCCATTGGGCAAGACGGCTGCTGTTTGTTATGCTGCCCTCTTTTTCAACAGATGAACAGGCCGGCAGCTGGAATACCTCTGTCTGTATATCCTTTGTATTTATGTCAGGACCTTTCCAGAAAGAGCCGGTTTCATTATCGAACAGGTTCACATTAACCATCCATTTCAGCTTTGAAAGCGCCTTCCTGACCTTCCCTGCATTGGCGCCTGAACATGCAGGATTCTGTCCCCATGCAAAAAACCCTTCGAATTTTCCTTTGAACATCTGGTCAAAAAGCACCAGCCAAGACCCGTTCATGCCCTCATCGAGTTTGGGAAGCCAGGCATATCCAAATTCATTGTCTTTTTGGGCATTATTTCCGTAGATGGCTTTAAGATAACTTGTGATGTATTTTGGTCTGTTTCCCCACCAGTTAACGCTCTTTGGATCCTTTGTCTTGGGGGTAAGTTTTTCGATATATGTCTTGAGATCAACGATGGAAGCAGCCGGCACAGGCAGATAGCCGGGCAGTATATGAAACAGAAGCCCGAAGTCTGTTGAGCCCTGGACATTGGATTCACCCCTCAGCGCATTTATGCCGCCTCCCGCCAAACCTATATTGCCGAGGAGAAGCTGTATTACGGACATCGCCCTGATATTCTGAGTGCCTACTGTATGCTGGGTCCAGCCCATTGCATACAGCTCTGTTCCAACCCTGTTCGGTTTCCCGGTTGATGCATAGGCCTTGTAAACCTCAAGGAGTTTCTCCTTTGTAGTCCCTGTAATGCTGGAAACCTTATCGATGGTATAGCGTGAATAATGCCTTTTAAGGAGCTGAAATACGCAATTAGGGTCTTTTAGTGCAGGGTCTTTCTTGGGCAAGCCTTTATCATCCATCTGGATTGACCATGTCTTTTTATCATATTTCCTCGCCTTCGCGTCATATCCCGAAAATACACCGTCGAGATTTCCCGGCCCCTTATATTCAGGGTTTATCAGGAAAGAGGCATTTGTATAATTGACCACATACTCCCTGAAAAAGAGATTGTTGTCAAGGATATATCTGATCATACCGCCGAGGAAGGCTATGTCAGTGCCGGAGCGCATCGGCGCATATATATCAGCCTTTGCTGCCGTCCTCGTAAAACGGGGATCGACTACAATAAGTTTTGCTCCCCTCTCCCTCGCCTTCATGACCCATTTCATCGAAATGGGATGGTTTTCTGCAGGGTTTGCCCCCATAACAAGGATGACATCCGCATTCTTGACGTCAATCCAGTGGTTTGTCATTGCACCGCGACCGAACGACTCTGCCAGAGCCGCTACAGTTGCGGAGTGTCATATTCGGGCCTGATGCTCGATATAGACAAGTCCCCATGAACGCAACAGCTTCTGGAGCATATAGCACTCTTCATTATCGAGCGCTGCGCTTCCGACATGCGCTATGCCGTCTGTCCTGTTGACGACAAATTCTTTTTCGACTTCTTTCTCTGTGCCGTCAGGCTGTTTTTCCTTGACCTTGGACTTTGATGTGAGCTTGAAAGATTTGTCCCTTGTTTTTTTGACCCTTTTTGCTATTTCGTCCAAAGCCCATTCCCACTCAACCTCTTTCCACTCAGTCGCGCCAGGCGCGCGATACCTCGGTTTAGTCAGCCTCATCGGGTTATTGACGATCTGGTACAATGACTGTCCCTTGGAACAAAGGGTGCCTTCGCTGATCGGATGGTCAGGGTCTCCCTCAGCATTTACGACCTTACCGTCCCTGCTATGCACTATGATACCACAGCCTACAGAACAGTAAGGACAGATTGAAGCCGTCTCTTTAGTGTTCTTTATCCGGGATTCCTGTGCGTGGACCTCTGAAGGATCGGTCTCCAGAGTGAGGGAACTGAGCAGAAGTGTCCCACCTGAAATCTTAAGAAAGTTCCGCCTCGATACTCCCATAATTACCTCCCCATTTTTAATGGTTTATATTTTTAATTTATGACCTGCAGGGAGAGAACCAAGCAAAAATTGAATCGACAGATATTTAATTGAAGTTTTATCTTGTTATCCCACAGTACGTTCCCCTTACTTTGTTTTGCGCCTTCTATTTATTTTAACTGCTTATATTATTAATATATGCCTGCAAAATGATCTTGTCAAGGTTTAAAAATCCGTATTCCTCTTTAAAAAAGACGAATTTCCGAAGAAATCTTATTTGGAATTAATAGCCCAAAAAATGTAATATAAATTTGTCATGAAAAACGTTCAAAGACCGGCTGTAGATATCTATGCAGACGGGGCCTGCAGTGGGAATCCCGGTACCGGAGGGTTCGGAGCCATTTTAAAATCGGGTGGAAAAGTCAGGGAGCTTTCCGGTTATGAAAATCTTACGACGAATAACCGGATGGAATTGCTCGGCGTAATCTCCGCGCTGGAGGCCCTGAAGAAACCTTGCAGGGTAAGGGTCACAACAGATTCAAATTATATTGTAAAAGGGATGACTGAATGGCTGGATGGATGGCTGAAGAAAAACTGGGTAAACTCACAGAAAAAAGAAGTCCTTAACAGGGATCTATGGGAAAGACTGCTTAGAGCTTCCAAAACCCATGAGATAGAATGGATATGGATAAAAGGCCACAGTGGTCATGCAGAGAACGAAAGATGCGACCGGATCGCAAGGGAAGAGATAAAAAAATGCCGGAAGAGACTGAAAGATGAAAATACCTGAACTGCTTGCACCTGCGGGTGATTTCGAAAAACTCTCGATTGCCGTGCATTATGGCGCCGATGCTGTTTATCTCGGTGATTCGAGGTTCAGCCTGAGAGGCAAGGCCGGGAATTTTAGTGAGGATGATTTGAGGGAGGCTGTCCGATATGCCCATGAAAAAGGGGTCAGGGTATATGTGACTACGAATATATTCCCACATAACACGGACCTGCCTGAACTCGAAAACCATATCGATCTGCTTAAAGATATAATGCCCGATGCAGTAATACTCTCGGACCCGGGTCTGTTCAGCATGTTCAGAAAAAAGGCTCCGGAAATTAACCTCCATATCAGCACACAGGCCAATATTACAAATGTCGCATCTGCAAAATTCTGGGAAGGCCTCGGTGCAAAAAGGCTTGTCCTGTCAAGAGAACTATCAATTGACGAGATCAGGGAGATACGCAGAAAAACAAGCATCGAACTGGAGGCATTTGTCCACGGTTCGATCTGCATATCATATTCTGGAAGGTGCTATATAAGCAGCTTCCTTGCTTCAAGAAGCGCTAACTCTGGAGAATGCACAAACTCCTGCAGATGGAACTACACCCTGATGGAAGAGAAGAGAAAAGGAGAATATTTCCCTGTTTTTGAAGACAACAGGGGTACATACGTCATGAGTTCCAGAGACCTCTGCATGATCGAACACCTGCCTCTGCTTGTGGAAGCAGGCATAGACAGCTTTAAGATAGAAGGCAGGATGAAGGGGATAAACTACGTTGCCGGTGTTGTGAAGACCTACAGGGAGGCAGTCGATCTGATAAAGGATGGAACCGGCTACAGACTGAACCCAAGATGGTTTAGAGAGCTTTCGATGTTCAGCAGCAGGGGATATACCACCGGCATGTTCTTCGGTAAACAGCCTGATGAAGATTATAATTTTGACGGGAAAAGCTACAGAATGAGCCACGAACTTGTCGGCATCATTCTTGAGGTAAACGGCAATACCGCAAAGGTCGGCCTCAGGAACAGGCTTGATGCCGGAGACTCTGTTGAATTTCTTTCTCCGGGTATCGAGGGAAACCTTTTCAGGGTAGAATCAATGAAGAATTTAGAAGGAGATAATATAACCTCTGCAAGAAATGAAGATATAATTTTTATTCAGGCGCCTGAAAGGGTCAGGAAGAACGATC
>JAKAKQ010000350.1 GCA_021813425.1 Nitrospirota bacterium | reverse complement strand
CATCCTCAACTGTCAGTTTCTGATAAAAGATATCATCGGGATAAACAGCCATTACAGGACCCTCAGCACAATAGCCGTTGCAGCCTGTAAGGACTAACTTTATTTCTTCCTCAAGACCTCTCTTTTTTATCTCTTCCCGGAGGGCTTCTTTAACTTTCATGGTCCCGCTGGCAACACACCCCGTTCCAGCACATAACATTAAATTAGCACGAAACTTTTCCATCAATATCCTCCTATTAAAAAGTAGGAAGTAAGAAGTAGGAAGTGAGAGGTTAAAAAATTATTATTTTCCATTTTATATCTCCTGCTTTTTCTTCCCTTATTCCTTCTTAATTCTTACTTCTCATTTCTCGCTTTGATTTTAATATGTTGTCTCACTGCCGACTACCAGGGCATATTTCTCTACAGGTTTTCCACCTATAATGTGTTCTTTGAATATCTCACGAATCTTCTCATCATTCAGGTCGCAGTATTTAACCGGCGGCTGGCTCATTATCTCCACAGTCGCCAGTGGTTCGCGTGCGCACAGACCGGCACAGCCTGATGTTGTGACTATGACGTCATCCAATTTAGTCGTCGCAATCTCATCCATAAGTGCGGTCATTACATTCCTTGCGCCTGCAGCGATTCCGCATGTGCCCATATGGACTGTAATCTTGGCCCTGTAACCGCCTTCCCTCAATGTGAAATCCGCCTTATGTTTTTCCTTGATCTTCTGAAGATCCTCAATTGTTAATCTCGGCATCTTATCCCTCCTTTTCTGCCATTTCTTCTTCAGCTTCTTCTGAGGTTGCTGCTTCTGCGAGTGCTGGATCGTACTGACTTATAATCCCCATTGCCTTTTTTGGCGACATAGCGCCGTACGTGTCCTGATCGATAACCATAACAGGTGCGAGGCCGCATGCCCCAAGGCAACGGACGCCTTCAAGAGAAAATTTTCTGTTTTCTGTCGTGTCTCCTATGCCTATTTTTAAAGTCTCTTTTATCTTGCTTACCACACCCTCGATCCCTTTAACGTAACATGCGGTCCCGAGGCATACCCTTATGTTATGATCTCCCCTCGGTTTCATGGTGAAGAAGGAATAGAAGGATACAACGCTGTGGACTTCTGCAACAGGTATATTCAAGCCCTTTGATATCTTTCTCTGCACTACGGGCGGAAGATAACCTACAATCTCCTGTGCGCGCTGAAGTACTGGTATAAGGCAGCCGGGTTTTTTCCTGTAATCATATATTACCCGTTCAAGTTCGGCATCCATTGCAGGCGGGAATTCTTCAGCAACTTTCTGCTCTTCGGGTTTTATGCCCTTTGTCCATTCCACTGCCCTCTCAGTAACATCCAATAACACTGAGGGGGTAAAAGGTTTCGGCACGTAATCTATGATGCCGAGTTCAAGCGCTTCTTTTATTGTATCCTGTGACGGATAACCTGTAATAATAACGATCCCGATGGAAGGCTTTGATTTTTTTATCCATCTTATAAGGGTTATCCCGTCGACCTCGGGCATTTTAAGGTCAGTGAATACAAGGTCATAGCTTTTCTGCTCTATTTTCATTATGGCTTCTCTTCCACCGAGTGCGCCCTCGATATCATACCCTTCGCTTCGCAGGACTCTCTCGGCACTTTTTATTACAACGAGTTCGTCATCGACGATCAAGATTTTGGGTTCTGCCATATAATCCTCCTCTATGATTGTTTAAACTTTTAAAGGTTCGATCCTTGCCAGCCAGAGAAGCCAGCCCTCGCTCAGATTGTCGCGGATGAGAGCGCTCATGGCCGTGTTCGCCTGATGGTTAAGCTCAATGACCTTGCCTGTCATCGGTGATACAAGATCTTCCGTCTGCCCGCCGCCGGAAAGTATCTTTGCAAAGGTCTCACCCGCTGCAACCATTTTCAGGTTATCAGGAAGGTCTATATACATAAGCTGCCCGGACAGAAGCCAGTATCTTATATCACAGCCTATTTCCCACAGCCCGTTCTTAATGGGTCTTGCCCATGTGCCTTCTTTATAGAATATAACAGGGTTTTCAGTATCCCTGAGCGATACGATATCATTCCTGAAATCGTCTATAAAAGCCTTCCTGAGTATCCAGCCCCTGTTGTCGAAGACTTTTCTTGCAACGTTCATCATGAACTCCGGGGTGAAGGGTTTTTCAATGAATTCGAAGGCCCCGAGTTTGACAGATTCCTTTGCGTCTTCAAGGGTCGGATAGCCCGTTATAATAACCACATCGAGTTTGGGCTGGATTATTTTTGTTTCCTTTAAAACAGTGATGCCATTAATATCAGGCAGCCGTATGTCGGAGATCAGCAGGTCGAACTCCTCGTTTGAGACTTTTTTTATGGCATCTTCACCCCTGTCGGTAGTTATGATATTGTAACCTTCAGCACCGAGGATCCTTTTGCAACTTAGAGTTACAACAGGGTCATCGTCAAGTACTAATATCTTCCCCTTCTTTTCCATGATTGCCCTCCCTAATAATATTTTTTCTAAAACCCTGCATTACAATAAATACTTTAGCAAAATTAATGCCTTGTTAAAAAAACCTTTAAAATCAACTAAGAAAACCTGTTTCATCCTTCACAGCGCATTTCTTGTGATAAGAAATGTATAGATAACATGTACACTAAAAACAGCTTTATCGCAGTTTTTTTAAATAATAACAAGATATCCTGATGTACTTTATTAATATACATACCCTTATGTGACACTGGCCATTTTTCTGGTTATCTTATATTTTTTAAGAAGGGCATGGAAATTAGTCCTCTGCATTTTGACATCAGAGGCCGCCCTTGATACATTCCACTGGTTTCTTTTAAGTGCTTCCAGGATGAATGTCTTTTCAATATCTTCAACGGATTTGAGCCGAAGATTTTTTTTCTTCTCTTTAAGTTCATCAACGGTCATGGGTATATCTTCTCCGGATGCAGAAATAAGGGATGAGAAATGCTCGGGCCGCAGGGTTTTGGCCTGGCACATTATGATTGCCCTGTGTATGATGTTTTCCAGTTGCCTGACATTACCCGGCCAGTCATGGCATACAAGCAGTCTCATGGCCTCTGCTGTAATATGGGTGACATTCCTATTAAGTTCATTGCTGTGCTTCTGGAGAAAATGATATGCCAGATGGGGTATGTCTTCCTTCCTTTCCCTTAAAGGCGGTATGTGTATGGGGAATATGTTCAGTCTGTAAAAGAAATCTTCCCTGAATGCGCCTTCCTTTGCCATCATCTGGAGGTTCTTGTTGGTTGCAGAGATAAACCTGATGTCAACATGTACAGGTTTTTTTTCCCCGACAGGACGGAATTCACGCTCCTGCAGGACCCTGAGCAGTTTTGCCTGTGTTGAGATATCAAGGTTGCCTATCTCGTCAAAGAATATAGTCCCCCTGTCTGCCATTTCTATCAGTCCCTTTTTCTTCTCGTTTGCACCAGTGAATGCGCCTTTTGCATGTCCGAATAATTCTGATTCGATAAGTGTCCCGGGGATTGTAACACAATCAACAATAACAAAAGGCTGGTCTTTTCTCGGGCTGTTAAAATGGATCGCCTTTGCCACAAGTTCTTTCCCGGTGCCGCTTTCACCTGTTATAAGAACGGTGCTCCCTGTGCCTGCGACTTTTGCGATCAGGTGAAAGACCTTTTGCATGGCCTGTGATACGCCAACGATGTTGCTTAGTTCATAATGAGGAGAGAGTTTTTCTCTAAGGCTCAGGTTCTCGATAGATAGTTTTTTTCTCTCAAGCACTCTAAAAGTCAGGTTTAATAATTCATCGGGACTGAAGGGTTTTTCTATGTAATCCAATGCACCTATTTTCATCGCCTTTACAGCTGTGCCTACCGTGCCATACCCTGTCATTATTATTACCTCGATGTCAGGCCTCAGTTCCTTGATCCTTCTCAGTACCTCTATGCCGTCCATGTCAGGCATCTTAAGGTCTGTGAAGACAAGATCAAATGCATTCATGGAAAGTGTACTGATGCCATCGGAGCCGCTTTTTACTGTCTCTATTTCATAGCCTTCAGGCTCAAGCATGCGGCGACAGCTCGTCCTTACTATGTCCTCATCATCTATGATCAGGATCCTGCCTTTATTCATGGGCTGAACGCCTTCCAGAGCTTTAATCCGCAACCTTGAGTCTGCAATCCGTACTCTTTATCGCTATTCAAACTTCCCCCGCAAAACATACTTTTTATAACATTACGGTACGAGAATAAAAATTTATTTATTCTTATGCTCGATCGCCTTGGTAACCGCAGAGACAAGCGCATCCGGTGTAAAAGGCTTTTCTATATAATCGAATGCCCCTAACTTTATCGACTTAACAGCTGTATCGACTGTCTGGTATCCGGTGATGATTATGACCTCGATCTCAGGCCATCCTTCCTTGATCTTCCTGAGGACCTCGATGCCGTCCATGTCAGGCATCTTGAGATCGGTAAGCACGAGATCAAAATTCTCTTCTTCGATCATCCTCAGACCGTCAAAACCGTTCTGGGCCATCTTTACCTCATAGCCCTCGGGTGTGAGCGCCCGGTTGCAGCTTGTCCTTACAATGTTTTCGTCATCGATTACGAGGATTTTGCCTTTACTCATAATGTTTCCCTGTAAGCAGGCAGCCTGATAAAAAAACTGGTGCCTTCGCCAAGTTTTGTTTTAACAAAGACCTTACCCCCATGCTCCTGTATTATGCCATGACTGACAGCAAGACCGAGTCCTGTCCCTTTGCCGACCGGTTTTGTAGTGAAAAACGGCTCGAACAGCTTCTCAACGTTTTCATCGTGTATCCCGGACCCCGTATCCCTGAATTCGATCTCTACGAGGTTATTGCTGTTGTCACTGATGTTTCTGGTGGTTATAGTTATTGTCCCTTTCCCCTCAACAGCATCGGCTGCATTCATTATCATATTAAGGAACACCTGCTGAAGCTGTGAAGCATCTGCCTTAACGCGCGCCAGAGACGGATCAAAATCCGTGATGAGTTTTATGTTAAAGAAATCGGCCTTGTTCCGCACTATATTGAGAGAGCTGTGCAGGACATCGTTGATATTTGTTGCGGCCTTTTCCGCAGCAGATGCCCTCGCAAAACCGAGCAATCCTTTTATAATGTTTGAGCACCTGTTGGCCTGGTCGATTATAACGTCAATGTCCTCGCGCTCCTGTGTGCCGGGGGGGAATTTTTTCTGCAGGAGATAACCAAATGTCACGATGCCGGTCAGAGGGCTGTTTATCTCATGTGCCACTCCGGCGGCCATCCTTCCGAGGGAGGCCAGCTTCTCGGAATGTATGAGCTGAGCCTGTGCCCTATGAATCGCTTCTGTTTTTTCCTGGACCTTTTTCTCGAGGGTGTTGCCCCACTCGACAAGTTCGCTTTTGGATTTCTTGAGGTCAGCTGTCATGGCATTGAATGCATTTGCAAGCTCGCCAATTTCGTCTTTTGTATTAATGGTCAGATGATAGTCAAGGTCGCCGCCTGCCACCCTTTCCATGCCGAGGGAGAGCAGTCCTACAGGCGTTGAGACGAGGTTCCAGAGGATCGTACAGAGCACAACGGAGATGACAAATAAAAAGGCAAGGACATAGATTGTTATGGCTATCCCCTGCTGCTTGATGCTTTTGTCAAGAAGGGCGAGTGAGAGATTTGCCTCAACGAGTCCAAGGACTTTCTGTTCCTTTGGGTGTACGTGACAGGTGGAGGTGTAGCAGGAAAGCTCATTAAGTATAGGCTGGACTATATTCAGGACCCTGAAATCCTTCTC
>JAKAKQ010000122.1 GCA_021813425.1 Nitrospirota bacterium | reverse complement strand
TTTAATTTGCTTCATCTCTATTTTTAAAGCATCGCCACTATATTTTCTTGCAGTTTTTGATGTGCTGAATTCTTCTTGTTTCCCATCCGCTCATAAATGCGACGACTGATGTTCGGATGATCTGCCTCAATTTCAGCCTGGTATAATGTAAGTGTTTGATGATGAGAACTATCTTGTATCGCTTCCATTATGTGTTGTAGAGTTTGATCTGCCATGTCCCCTTCTGCTAACTTCACACCAAAGATAATTCCTGATAGCCGACCAAGAACAATATTGTCCACCTGCGGGGTGGGGCAAAGTAAGCGGATCTCCTTCTCCTGCTTCCACTGGAGAGTTTTCGTAAGAAGGAACCTTCTTGCTTGTTCTTCCACGTCTTGATCCCGATCAAAGCAAGGCAGAGTTTTTGTGTAGGTTATTGGCTCAAGAATACAGTTGTCAGGAAGTGGTTTTTTGACATCGAATTCGAGACAAACACCTTTATGCCCATTCGTGTAGTGGGACCACAGAAGGTATTTTCTATACGACTTTGAAAAGCAGGATATGCGGTATCGTTCTTTGTTGCCTACAATAGCATTGACAATATATTTTGGTGCGCTATTGGCGATATAACTAAAATACCCTTCCATAGGGTCGTTAAAGTCACGCCACGACGACAGATGGACCTCTCCACGAAGGTGAGTTTCCAAGTGTCCCATGAATATGTCGCAAGTCATGTACTTATAGACTTTCATGCCCGCTCTCCTTGTTTGCCGTACATTTATTTGGTCTTTTGATATTCTTTCTCAAGTTCATCAATTTTTTGTTCGATGAGATTTTTAATGTTTTCATCTAAGATCAATTTGATGACACTCCTAAAATTAAGCCTTCATTCATTTTTTTAGAAAGCAGTAGCAGTTTTCCCCTTATCCTTTGTGACTTTCGGACGAATTTTAATAAGCTGCGGTTCAGCCAGTACTGAATTGGTCGAAACTCGTGACAAAATGTAAGCCTCTCCCTTTTTATTGTTAAGCTCTTTAATTCTGTCAATCACAGTTGTAAATTTTGGTTGGTGGTCTTTAAGAAAATTAAGCTCCTTATCGCTCGCTAGTTGATGGCATAAAATAATGTCTGAAAGACCAAGAACGCAGCAGGAGGTACAAATATGTTTATGTTGTTTGATGGAATAGAGGATGGCATTGCTCCATACTGTTTAAGCATTTCGATCTGTACAGGATCGTCATTAGCCTCAACCAGCCCTATCTATTCGGGCCTACGTTTTTCTTCTTTTGAAAAGTGAAATATGATAGAGCTCAAAGGCTGCTTAATCTTTGAAATGCTATCAATTTCTCTCAAGGCCATTTCGATTATTGCGCCCGTGGCATAACTTTTTCCTGAGCCCTGTACTCCAAGGATTGTTATGGCGTGAGGTTCATAGAAATCTAAAACCACATTTGTATTTCCTATTCTACCGAGTATGCCTTCCTGCCCATGTTTTTCTTTTGTCCCAATTAGTATTTCACCTGATAAGTTTACTATAGGTTTTACTACTGGTTTTTCAGTTGATGGTTCTTCTGTCAGTGGTATATAGTCACTCCCTGATGGCTAGCTTGTTATTTTCTCCAAAATGTTTTCAATTCCTGCGTTAAATTCTTCCGATATTTTTCTTTTAAAAAAGTCCAGTGATTTATTATATTCATTTCTATCCAAGATCAAAAAAAGCGGTACTTTTTCTTCAATGTTAAGCGGCCGTGATAAAGATATAGATCCGCTAAGATCATGCAGGTAGGTAAATATTTCTTTTTGCACATCATGCTCATAATCATCAGCCCCGTGATATGTTTGTGGATTATAATTATTTAAAAATAGAATCGCCTTGTACTTACACTGTATTGTGCCGATCAAATCCTCAACTTTTTTTAATGTATGGGGGTCAAAACCCTTAATTAATGGTTCTAATATAGCCTCGGTCTCTTCAGGGAAAACATATTCATCATTCCATGTATGGGTTGAATTGTATCCCATTGCTATTCCTACAATTCCATGACGTACAAGTTCTTGTGAAAACTTTTTAAAGTGTGCGTATATCGTGGCATTACTATTGAGTAAGCGTTTTGCCAGTGAATCATCCCCTCCTTGTATTTCAAACATATCATTGTTTGGGAATGACGTTGGTAGGGCGAATTTTTTAGCATTTACTACGATTTCTTGGCAAAGCCAGAAAACAATAGGATGGCAGAGCGATCTTAAATCAGCGAAGTTCAATGCTCTTATCTTAGCGTTAAGAATATTTTGGGCGATCTCCTTCCCAGCATCTGAATCTATAACAACATCATACTTGCGCCAAGCTCTGTCTACTGCCACTAACCCAAGTTGTGCCAGCAAATCAACGCTATTCCTACTTTTGAAGTTATCAAGCAAAACGCCTTTTCCGATATATGTATTCCTGGCAACGTGTATATAGATGAGAGTATCAATAAGTTTTACAATTTTATCAGCATCTAAACCCCGGATTAACTCTTTTGTCTTTGCTGGAATCGCTACAATCAGATTAGAAATTTCCTTTTTTTCTACTCCAATCTTTGCAAGGACATCGAGCATTTTTCTGTCATCTTTATCAGTATTGTCTGATTTTTGAATCGGTTGTTTCGTAGGTTGACCAGAATCTTCTCGCTTGTACTCTTTTAAATTCAGCTTTTTTACAATTGCATCCATATCCTCAAGTCTTAACGTATAGCCTGATTTTATAAACTTTATTTTATCTATTAAGTTATCTGCTGTGATGACATCAACCCATGGTTTGACATCTCGCCCCAGTTGTTCTTCAACATTATAAGTACTGCCCTCTTCAAAATAGCCCCAACATTGAATTTTACCTAAATCATCTTTATTAATCCGCTTGAAATTTTCTTCTCTTGTCTTATTAAGGCATTTAAGCAAATCAAATTTTTGCTCTTTTAATTGTAAAAAAAGATTATCAAATTTCTTCGGATTTTTGTTCTCATCTATTACTGTCCAGTCGCCATTTTTGCCTCCTTTAATTACACCTCGGTACGCCTTTAATTCTACAATTGCTATCCCCCTCTTAGTTAACAACGACACGTCAATCTGTTTTTCTGAAGCATAGAAATTAAAGAGGATATAAATCATCTCATCAGACTTCTCATATTCACTGCTAATGACATGATAAAGTTCTCTAAATTGTTCAATCTCATGCTGTTCCTTAAACTGTTCACTGTAAAATACTTTGACAGTCATAGTACATCCCTTCTTGATAGCTAATCTCTTTTGGTGGACAACTCCATCTTAATTATCCTCTAAACCCTCTTTTTCTTTCAACACCCCCCCACGCATCTTATCGAGGCAAAAACCCTTTCCGTATTTGACAAATGATTTTCCAAGTAGTCTTGACAAGATCTACTTTCTCCTCAAAAGGCAGGGACTTCGGATGTTCTGTTATTGTGCGCGCACTTGCTCTTTTGGTTGAACGATCTTCAGCCCAAGCGCCTTTGCAGTATCCTCTGCTGTTTTGCGGGTCTTTTCGATAAGTTCCTTAGGTAAGAGCGCCTTGGTCTTATTATAGTCTTCCTCTCTTACCTTCTGAATCCACTTCATAGCCATTCTCCTGTAAAACCCTTTTCGATTAATATACCTTGGGGACCAGCTCTTACTCCCCTATAATCTTCACCAGCACCCTTTTCCTTCTTCTGCCGTCGAATTCGCCGTAGAATATCTGTTCTAATGTGCCGAAATCGAGTTTGCCGTTTGTAACAGTGAATAGTTTTTTTTAAACCCTCTTCAGGGGAAACAACAGATAGAAAACCAGGAAATTACAGATTGTAGGAAGAAATTAATCTTTATCTTCAGCTATATTATTCGCTCCATGTTAATTCATATACGATTTCCCATGAATCCTTGTTCAACTGGGTCTTGCCCAGTTCTTTCATGGTCATATTCTTTCCCCCGGCCATCTCAACGGCCTTTTTCGAATAGCCGAGGCACGCAGGCGGAAGCCAGTCAAGAAAAATTTGCGGCAATATAAATTTCAGCACTGCATGTCCTTTCTCAGCTACAGGCACCTCAACCTTGCCTGTACTGAAAAAATTATTCCATAACTTTGGATAATTCCGTATGACAAAAGCAGGGTTCGAGAAATGAAAGAATATCTTATATATTTTGTTCAAACTCTGGTCAGCGATATATTCGTATATCCTTGCAATCTCATTATGCTCTTTTATGCCAAGCTCTCTTGTTAAGGCAGATACCATTGATTTAAAGGCGCTGAAAGGATAACTCTTATTAACCAATATACCGCCAATCCATATTTCCTGCTCTTCTTTCGTCAAGGAGTTCATTACTTTGTTCCAGGTCCCAGTTCCGTATTCAGACTCTATGTATTTCTTTGAATAAAAAAAATTCACACCTTTTGCCAATACTTCTTCCATACTATTCTCCCTTCTAATGTCTCAACGGATATATAACCCCCTTCCCTGGATATTTAATCGGCTGGCTTACCGATTTTCTTATGCTTTTCTTCATTCTATCACATTTTAGGGATGACCATTACAAACAATAATTAAAGTATAATTTATTACTCCCCTATAATCTTGACCAGCACCCTTTTCCTTCTTCTGCCGTCGAATTCACCGTAGAAGATCTGTTCCCATGTGCCGAAATCGAGCTTGCCATTTGTGACGGCAACCACGACCTCTCTGCCCATAACCTGCCTCTTCAGATGGGCATCTGCATTATCCTCGCCGTTATTATGGCGGTACTGTGAAACCGGTTCATGGGGGGCGAGCTTTTCGAGCCATTTATCAAAGTCCGAATGAAGACCGGATTCATCATCATTAATAAAAACAGATGCGGTTATATGCATGGCATTTACAAGCACAAGTCCTTCCCTGATACCGCTCTCTTTGAGGCAATCCTGGACCTTCGGGGTTATGTTTATAAATGCCCTGCGCGTCGGCACCTCAAACCAAAGTTCTTTGCGGTAGCTCCTCATAAAACAAATAATAGCAGCTCCGGTCTTTTACAACAAGCGTTGTTTATGAGGGATTCAGACATGTATCTTTTTTGTTCTGGATAGATATGTATTAAAGTATAATCTAATTAATATAATCATTTTCAGAAAATAGAAGGGATGCTTAGGTGTTTCAGCCGATACTACTGATAGAAGACGACAGGAAGATCGCCAGGGTTGTAAAAGTGTATCTCGAAGGCGCCGGCTATAAGGTCATACATGTTGAAAAAGGCAGGGACGCGATGGATTCTGCTTTAAAAGATATGCCCCTTGCCGTAATTCTCGATCTGATGCTGCCTGATATGACCGGAGAAGAACTATGCCAGGAGTTAAAAGAGCTTGGGGATTTCCCTATTATTATGCTTACATCAAAATCATCTGAAGAAGAGAGGGTTGCCGGATTTGCGCTCGGGGCGGATGATTATGTGGTCAAGCCCTTCAGCCCGAGGGAACTGGTTTACAGGGTAAAAGCCGTACTGAAAAGGGCACAGAAGGCGGATATGGGCGCTTCAGAGTCAATGAGCTTTAATAAAGGCTCCCTGACAATCGACGGCCAGAGTTATACAGTGAAGAAGAACGGTCTATTAATTGATATAACACCAACGGAATTCAAGGTCCTCCACACCCTCGCATCATATCCCGGCAAGGTTTTTACAAGGGAAGAACTTGTTGAGAAAGCGCTCGGCTATCAGTTCGAGGGTTATGAAAGAAGTATCGATGCCCATATCAAAAATATCAGGCACAAGATCGAGGATGACCATAAAAATCCTTCGTTAATACTTACGATCTACGGGGTTGGATACAGGTTTTCTGGGAAGAAAGATGCTTAAGAGCCTGTGGATAAAATTTTTCCTCCTGCTTATCGCGGTATCTGTTATAGCATTGTCCTCGGCCTTTCTCCTGCGCGAGTTGATGGTATCGGATTTCAGGGAATATCTCGAGGGAGAAATGGAAGACAGGGTCTATTGGGTGACCGCATCTCTTGAAAGCAAATACGAGAAGTACTCTGGCTGGGATAAACAGCATATTGTTGAAGATACCGTGTGGGCGCTTATGCTGGGATTCGATATAAAATTGTACGATACTGACGGCACGCTTGTAATGGACACCGAAGGCGCTGTAAATACACTTTCACCACTGGTAAAAAAAAGGGTTATGGCGATCTCTGAATTAAGGTCTGTAGAAAACAACAGATTCTTGCCTTATGCCCTGTTTTTGGGCGGGAAGGAGATCGGCAGGCTCGAAGTAAGATTCCTGCGCCCCCTTAAAGAGACGGTTTTTATTGGACGGTCAAACAGGCTGCTGTTGATATCTCTTATGACATTGGGAGGAGTCGCAATTTTTCTGAGTGTAATATTTTCGCGGATGCTGACGAATCCCATCAAAGGACTTACTGATGCGGTTGTTGCGATCGGTGAAGGGGATTTCAAAAAAAGGGTTGCGATGTCCGGAAAAGATGAAATAAGCAAGCTCTCTAATGCCTTTAATAAAATGGCGCATACCCTTGAGATGCAGGGGTCGCTCAGGAAGAAACTGACCTCAAATATAGCGCATGAACTGAGAACCCCCATCAGTGCAGTCAGAGGAGAACTCGAAGGCATGATGGACGGGTTTATTCCCGTGGATAAGGAGCATCTGCAGTCTTTATATGCAGAGATCGGCAGGCTCAGGAATATCATTGAAGGGATTGAAGAGCTATCCCAGGCTGAAGCAAGCAGTCTGACATTAAATAAACAGCCCTTGGAACTCAGGCCTTTTTTGAAAAATATTGTTGAAAGATACAAAAAAGTCTTTCATGACAAAGGGGTTTTGCTCGAGCTGCAGTGCGAAGAAAAATTCATTGTCAATGCAGATCCGGATAGATTAAGCCAGATAATCCTTAATCTTTTAAGTAATGCACTGAAGGCCGCTGAAAAGGGCGGAAGTGTATGGATTAAGACTGAAAAGAAAAAACAGGAGGCAATAATCGAAGTCATTGATAATGGAAATGGTATAAAACAGGAGGATTTGCCCTTTATTTTTGAGAGGTTTTATAAAGCTGCAGAAGGCGGCCTTGGCATAGGACTTACCATTGTGAGGGAACTCATAGAGGCCCACGGCGGCAGGATAACAGCAAGCAGCGAGTATGGAAAAGGTTCTATTTTTACAGTCTCTCTCCCTCTTTAACTTCTTCACAATTCTTCATAATCCTTTCGCTGTCTATTCACAATTCTTTGATATGCTGTAATCAATGAAAAAGAGGAATCTTAAAAGGGTTTCAAAAGAAGAGGACATATTTGAAAGGAGGTGTTTTATGGTCCTATTATTGGAAGCGGAGCAAGGGATACAGTAAATAAAAACAAGGATATTTTGAGTCTTATAAGGGATTCAATAAATTAAAAGGAGGCAATCAAGATGAAAAAGATAATAACAATAAGCATGGTTTTTATCCTCGCCTGCAGTTTTCTTTTTATTGGAAACACGAAGGCCGAGGCGATGAACAATGAATCGGCAGCGATGCTGGCAGGGGCTATAGCCATTTTCGGGAAACCGGTCCTTAACGCAATAGGCAGGGAAATATTCTATCCTGCACCGTATTACGACAACTCATATTACGGCGATTCATATTACTCAAATTATTACTCTGATTACCCAACTTCTTATTATCCTGCCAGAACAACGATAATATATACATCTCCGGGATATTCGAGACATTATAGATACGGCAGAGATTCATATAAGAGAGGATGGGACAGAGACTGTGATCATGAGTATGGATATTCACGCGGACGCCATGACAGATGGAGAGGCGACAACAACAGATACAGGTGGTAGATTAAAACAAGCAATGTTTTTTTACTGAAGATCATGTCTGTCCAAAGTAAAAACAGAAGAAAGGCGATTTAGTTTTTTTTTGGACGGTAATAACTGAAGATGTATAATTAGTATAAAAACGTTTTGTGAAAGGACTGAGAACATGAGATCCAAAATATTGTATGGATTAATTGCAGGGATTACGGCTTTGCTGGCGATGTGGTTGCCTGATATAGCAGTTGCTCAACTGGTAGATGTACAGATCGTCGATGACTATGGAGGTGCTTTCAGGCAATACAATGTTCTTCCCCGGACCTGGGATTCAAACACTCACAGGGCATATATTGAGGCAGTTAAAGGAGAGCGATATGGCATCAGGGTAAGGAATAATAGCGGCAAGAGGGTTGGTCTTGTTATAGCTGTTGACGGCAGAAACATACTTTCCGGTCAAAAATCGAACCTGCAGAGCAATGAGAGGATGTATATTCTCAATCCTTATGATTCCGGCAGTTACGAAGGATGGAGGACGGGGAAAAATGTTGTCAACAAATTCTATTTCACTGATGCCGGAGATTCATATGCAGGGGCATGGGGCGACTTTACTGCAATGGGCGTTATTGCAGTAGCGGTCTTTTTTGAGAAATATGAGGAAGAGGATTATTCCCTTGAGGACGAAAGAAGATTCAGGTATCCATATTCCGGAAAGAAAGAGCAGGGAAAGGAGAAATCCCTGAAAGGGACACAGTCACAGAGGTCTCAGCCGGGCACAGGCATTGGCGAAGAAAGATATTCTCCAACCAGGAAGGTCGAGTTTGATGCTGAACCGAGGCCTGTTGAAAAATACTTCTTTAAGTACGAATGGCGCAAGACGCTCTGCAGAAAAGGAATCATCGATTGCAGACACAGGCCGGAGAACAGATTCTGGGACAACGATGAATATGTGCCGTTTCCGCCTTCGAGGAGATAAATAAAGGAATTCAGTCAGATATGCGGATAGGCTTTTGGATATGAGAGAGGAGGTGAAACAGTGAGGTCAAAACGATTTATTAATTCTGAACAAAGGAAAGAAGGTAAAAACATGAAAATAGTTGTAATGTTCGTTGTATTGCTGGCAGCTGTTGTGTTTATCGGAAGCGCTATGGCGGTTCCCCAGGGAAAGACAGTAGAGTTTACTGGTGGCGGTAACGGCAAGGTTGTATTTGACGGCAAAGTACATGCAGACAAAGGACTGAAGTGTAATGACTGCCACACAAAGGTTTTCCAGATGAAAAAAGGCTCAAAAATAACGATGGCTGATATGAATGCAGGCAAGAACTGCGGCACGTGTCATAATGGTGAAAAGGCATTCAAATCCGGTGATCCTGCCAATTGTGCCAAATGTCACAAAAAATAGATCAGAGTAAGAAAGAAAAGAGGCGACATTGCGTGTCGCCTCTTCTATTTCAAAATATAGTACAGATTATAATTAGATACCCTGAAACAATAAAGCAGAGATTTAAAGGACTGAACATCATTGACCTGAGTGCTTGCAACTTTTATAATGTTCACAAAGATAAGGGTCCCTGAGCCGATAAAATATAGTGTGAGGTGATAGCGGGTGAAAAAGTGGATTTTGATGAACATCGGTATGTCTTTAGGACTGTTTTTCTTCAATATTATTTGTTCAGTGTCTGCAGACAGGGGGAATATTTGTAATAATTACGTTTGCATTACTGCCGTATCTACTGCTTATGCAGCTGATGGGAGGCATCCGTACGGAGGCTCAAGAAGAGGCGCATACGGAGAAAAAAAGGAAGTTCTGACAATAGATGACGCAAGAAAGATACTCAAGGAATATTTTCTAAAGAGAGATGTGAAGATAGGTGAAATAAAGGAGAAAGAATACTATTTTGAGGCCGAGATCCTTGATAGAAGAAACAACCTGGTCGATAAAGTGATAATAGATAAAAGGACCGGCAGGATAAGATCGATATATTAGGTTTTATCAAATGATTCGGTCAGCAGCAGAATCAATACCTTATTTGGTGACGTCCCTGACAATACCATCCCTGTTTTTAATTGCCTCATTAACCTTGTCCCAATCAACCTTGTATACAGAATCGAGTTCCGTCAGTTTTTTCTGAATCTCTTCGGTATACTTTGTCCCTTTTTTGTAAAAATCCTTGTAAACCTCCAGAAGAATTCTTCCTTCAGCAGTTCTAAATATCTTGACCGGTTTATAGATTATCCTGCCTTTTGTGCCTACCTGTACTTCCTTAAAAAATAATTCAGCAACCTCGGGCCTTAGTCTCATGCAGCCGTGGCTTCTGAATTTATATATACTCTGGGGTGTATTTGTCCCGTGAAGTCCTATACCATTAAGAGAAAGCTGAAGCCAGTATTTCCCAAGGGGATTTTCAGGTCCGGGAGGAACTTCAACCAAAACATCTTTCCCTGCGTCTTCCATCTCTTTCTGTATGGAAACAGGCACAAACCATGTCGGGTCCTTGGACTTTGATTTTATAGTGAATTCACCAATTGGTGTCTGCCAGGTCGGTTTTCCTGCAGCTATGAAATAGAAGTCCTTTAGCATATTGTTTTCGAAACGATAAAGGGTTCTGTCAGGGATATTTATAATTATGCCATTTTCGATCTGTTCAGGAATTATTCTGACAAACTTAACCTTCAAAACCTGCCCTGTCGAAAGTCTGGCATCAGGGTTAATGGAATTTTCTTTGGCAATTTGAGACCAGTTAATACCGAGTTTGCCGGAGATGATTTCACCATTATCGCCTTTTACAACTTTATACTCTATTTCCTTCTGGATAAGTTCAAAAGCGCCGGCATCCTGGACAAATAAAATCAGTGGAAACAGAACGATATAGAGAGTTTTCCAGTCCTTCAGCATTAAGTTTTTTGCCATAACGGGAAATATCATAGCAACTTCTGTTGTTTCCTACAAGAGAATTTAACTTCCAAATTGACTGTCATTGCCCTGAGAGGTTATGATAATTTACATGCTATCACCTGAAAAACAACTTGAGATAATCAAAAGGGGCGCTGTCGAGATAATCAGTGAAAATGAGCTCCTGCGAAAACTCAAAAGATCTCATAAAGAAGAAAAACCATTGATAATCAAGGCGGGGTTCGATCCAACAGCCCCTGATATACATCTCGGACATACTGTGTTGCTTGAAAAGATGCGCCAGTTCCAGGAACTCGGACACGAGGTGATCTTTCTTATCGGGGATTTTACAGGCATGATCGGTGACCCAACAGGCAAGAGCGAGACAAGAAAACCCCTGACAAAAGAAGAGGTTCTAAGGAATGCAGAGACTTATAAGACCCAGGTATTCAAGATACTCGATCCTGCAAAAACCCGGATAAGGTTTAATAGTGAATGGCTTGGGAAAATGAGCGCAATGGAAATCGTGCAATTAGGCGCCTTTGAGACGGTTGCAAGAATGCTTGAAAGGGACGATTTTAAGAAAAGGTTTAAGAACCAGCAGCCCATAGGGATAATTGAGTTTTACTATCCGTTATTTCAGGCATATGACTCTGTAGCCCTTAAATCGGATGTCGAACTCGGCGGAACAGACCAGAAATTCAATCTTCTGATGGGCAGGTCGATGCAGAAAACAATAGGTATGGAGGAGCAGATTGTAATCATGATGCCTCTGCTTGAGGGACTTGATGGTGTAAATAAGATGTCAAAGAGCCTTGGGAATTATATCGGAATAGATGAACCTGCCTTTGAGTTCATCAATGGTGAATTAGCGGGAATGTTCAAGAAGATCATGGCCGTACCGGACGATCTCATCGAGAGATACTTTGAACTCCTGAGCCGTATTTCTCTAAAAGAACTGAGCTCCCTTAAGGAGGGGCTTAAGAATAAGTCCGGTGACCCGAGAGATGCAAAGAAGGATCTTGCAATGGAGATAGTCACAAGATATCATGGTTTGGAAGAGGCCGAGGCAGCAAGAAATAAATATGAGACGATAATAGAAAGAAAAATTACAGGAAGCTCGGAAATTGTATTGCCGCTCGTTACTATTTCAGCATCCGACAGTTCAAACAATACCTGGCTTCCACAGATAATGAAAGAAACAGGCCTTACAAAGGGGACAGGTGAGGCCATAAGGCTTATTAAACAGGGAGGCGTAAAAATAAATGATAGTGCTGTCTCCGATCCAGATACAGTGTTGCAAAAAGGTGAACATATAATAAAGGTAGGCAAGAGAAAATTTTATAAGGTAATAATAGAATAATGCTTACTCCATATGAAACAATCTTAAGACTGCTGCTCGGCACCCTTCTTGGCGGCATAATAGGATTTGAACGCCAGGCCCATGGAAGGCCGGCCGGTTTCAGGACACAGCTTCTTGTCTGCGTTGCATGTGTGCTGTTGATGATAGTATCAGAAAACTATTATACACTGGCAAATATGGATTCAATGTACGGCAGATTCGATCCTACAAGGATTGCAGCCGGCGCCATGACCGGAGTCGGTTTCCTTGGAGCCGGAGTGATACTCAAGACGGGGTTATCAATCCAGGGCCTTACAACTGCTGCATGTATCTGGATTGTCTCTGCAATCGGACTGGCGATCGGAGCAGGCCAATACATTGCAGGGATTGCGGGCTTTGTAATTACCTTTTTCTCGCTGTATGTTTTGCGTATTTTGGAATCTCGAATTCCCACGCTTGCCTATAAATATGCAAAACTGGTTACGGATGACGAAGGCGATGAAAAAAGCATCGCCACGATTTTCGAAAGCAGGGGATTTAAGATAAGCAAGATGGACTACGAGGTGGAATTTCAGAAGAAAGAAAAAACCTATTCATTTACGTTGGCTGTTAAAAACGGTGTCTCAATGAAAGAGGTTGTCGATGCTTTATCTTCTTTAGGGTTTGTAAAAAGACTGGAGATCAAAAGCTGAGATTTTTTTCATGAAATAACTTTTTTTGCCATTTCAACGAGTCCCAGAATCTTCAGGTCTATGAAATTGCCGTCTTTCAAAAGTTCTAAAAGCCTGTAGTTTAGTTTATCCAAAGGTATTTTAAGAACTTCTATGTTTTCTGTTTCATCTCTTTTCCCTATTCCAACAAAGGTGAGCCCTGTTGCAACATATACATTCAGCATTTCGGATGATGCTCCTGAAGACATAGGCCCCTTGATCAGAAAATCCATCCTGCCAGCCGAATAACCTGTTTCTTCTAATAACTCCCTTTCAGCGGCATCTCTTAGGGACTCGCCATAATCACAAAGACCGGCAGGCAGTTCAATGACATTACCGTTTATTGGAGGACGAAACTGTCTTATCAAGATTACTTCGCTGTTCTCTGTAAAGGGCACTATACCGACAATCCCATCGCAGTTTACTCTCTCGAATGCTTCCCAGTCCCTCACTGTTTCTGTTGCCCCGGCAGGCCCGCTGTCAGCGCGAAGGTCGGAATATTTAATAAGAACGGTCCTGAGAAACTTCCCTTCCCATAATGTTTTCCTGCCTGTTATTTTCACCTTAAAGCCTCCTAAGAAATCAGTGCCGCGTTAATCTTTCAGCTTCTTTGAAGAGCTCTTCCAGTTTCATTGTTTCATCGGCAAGCCTGTCTAATATCCTGGAAAGCTCTCTTTTTCCCAGTGCGTCAGACTTCTTCGCCCATTCACGGTATGTCTTTGCATGTTCCGCATTGTGCTCTGCCCAGTGTCCGAGCAGGTGGCGCAATTTGCTGATATCGTCCATAGTTCCTCCTAATGGTAATTCTCTTTTCTGAAGGGATAACGGCAGTTCCAGGTTGTTCGCCTCAAGCAGCTGCCTGTCGGATAGAATTTGCTCTACAGGTCCGTCAGCAACAACTCTTCCTTCTTTTATTACAACGCATCGCCTGCAGACATCCAGAATGAGATCAAGATCGTGCGAAGCGATGATCTTTGTGTGCTCGAAATGTCCAAGAAGACTGATTAGTGACCTCCTTGATTTCGGGTCAAGGTGAGAAGCAGGCTCGTCCATGACAAGGATATCCGGCTGCATCACGATGACCGCTGCGATTGCAACAGCGCTTTTCTGTCCGGCTGAAAGGTGATGCGGAGGCTTGTTCTTCAGGGAAAGGCAGCCGACGGTTTCCAGCGCCTCGAGCACGCGTTCCCAGACCTTCTCCGGCTTCAGTTCGAGATTGAGGGGACCGAAGGCTACGTCATCAAAGACCGTGGGCATAAAGAGCTGGTCATCCGGGTTCTGGAATATCAGACCTACTTTTTTCCTGATCTCCTGCTGAGTCCTTTTATCCAGATGGAAATCGCCGATAGTGATCGTGCCGCTCTGCGGCAGCAGGTAACCGTTTGTATGCATAAGGAGCGTTGATTTGCCCGATCCGTTTGCGCCCACAATGCCGACAGCCTCGCCATGGGTGATTCTCAGGGAAATACCGTTGAGTGCGGCTGTGCCATCGGGATACCGGAAATAGACGTCCTGAAACTCAACAATATGGTGGCTCATAAGTCTCTCAGAATATCCTTGATGAGAATCTGCCGACTATCCCAACAATGTCATGCATCCTGAAAAGATACAGGACAGCGAAGACTATTGCAAGAAACGCGGCATCCGTGGCCTTAAAACAAAATGGTTTGACAGCGTGGAGCTTGCCGCTGAATCCACGGGAAAGCATTGCCTGGTAGATCCGTTCCGCCCGCTCAACAGTCCTCAGAAAAAGCGTTCCAATGATGCCAGTGAAGGCTGTCATGCCTTTGCCTTTGTTTCCAAAGGAACGCATGTCTCTTGCCCTGACGACCTTCATCGTTTCTTCCGCGAGCACAAAAATGTAACGGTAGAGGAACAAAAGCTGGGAGATGAAGATGTCCGGGACGCAGAACTTCCGGAGCGCACGGCATATGCCGGGGAATGATGTAGTGGCAATGAGGAGCAATGCGGATGTAATAGTCAGAAAGAACTTCAGCATGATTGAGACAAAGGAGACCCATCCTCCGGAGACCGTCGCCCCGTAAAATATCTGCATTGGTTGACGGTCCAGCACAGGATTGAAGATGCCTATGAAAAAAGCAAAGAAAGATACCAGGAGGACCTTTTTTACAATGAACCTAACAGGGATATCACCGAGTGAAAATAGAAGCACAGGGAAGAGGAAGAACGGGAATAGCCCTTTCACCTCATACTTGGGAAATGAGACTACAGTGACAATAAACAGGACCGTCGCGCTCAGCTTTGTCCGTGGGTCGAGCCTGTGGATAAAGGTATTCTTGTAAGAGAGCGTATCAAGATACCCCAGGTTGAAATATGCGTTATCAAATCTCATCGTAGTTTATATCCTGTCAGGTTTTATTTTTTCTGAAAATCCTTATCACAATGCCTATCAAAATTATCAGGCTGAGGACCATTAACGAGCCGAGAATACCTGATACCGATGTCCCTGCTTCTGCTGAGGGCCATGTTTTTTTGTCTTTGTCCGATTCCTGATTGTCTGTTTTGAAATTATAGTCCGGCAGGAAAGCCGTTTTCTTCTGGATTTTTTTCAGGACGGGCGCCATCCCAACTTCCTCTTCATCGAGCTCCGGCCTGCCGAAGGCCTTTTCTATTGACCATTCAAGCCCATCCGGGTCGGCAGACGCAAACCATGACAGCATCCCTCCTGTAAGCAGAGCTACTACCAATAATCCGGCAAAAACATTTTTGATCGAAATGTCGGCGGAAAGCGGGCGTGCTGACGTAACGCTTTCGAGTATCTCCGGCCGTGCGGCCTTGACGAAATTGATTACGCCTGCGGTCACAAACCCCTCGACCAGACCGATCCCCAGATGAATAGGCTGCATCAATATAACAAACGTGCTGAAGGCAAGCTCGCTCCGCCCTGACAGGAACGTCTCAAGAACCACTGAGAAAGCCCCTAACTGCAGAGCGACCACACAACTTATTAAGGCGGCTATCGCAAGCTTTTTCGGGGTACTGCCGGACTGTGTAAGCGGCTTGTAAATAAGGGGATAAGCGATGAAACACGGATATATGCCGAGATTCCATATATTACAGCCTAATGCAAGCAGTCCTCCGTCTGCAAAAAAGAAGGCCTGGACCGTCAGGACCGAGGCCATGACAATAAAGGCCGCATATGGCCCGAGTATGATCGCCAGGATCATTCCTCCCCCGAGGTGGCCGCTTGAGCCGGTCCCCGGTACAGTAAAATTGATCATCTGGGCTGCGAAAATGAAAGCGCCAAGAACCCCCATCAGGGGTATCAACTTCTCATCCGGATTTTCTTTAAGTTTTTTTGAACAGTATGCGATCGTCCCTAATGTCCCTGCCCAAAATGTCGCTCCGACTGCAGGAGAAAGCAGGGCATCTGCCATATGCATGGTTATTTTCCTTTCATTAAACAAAATAAAAAAGCCACGAAAGCTCTTTGCGCAGGACCGCTGCCTGCTCACAAGCCTTCGTGGCTTTGAATTCTGCCTTATAGTAGCATAAAAAAAAGGGAGAATTCAAGTTTTCCGCAAGAATTTATCGGGTTTTTCTCTCTTGCCCTTTTGTTTCAACCAATTATTTTATGACTTTATGTTAAAATTAAATGTAATAATTCTTCCGGAGAAAAAACGGTCATCAGTGGACGACGGCATGGAAAATAAAATTCAAAAGAGATGCAGAATCTCCAGCCGGCATATTTATCCTTCCAAAAAAGATAGTATTTGCGCAGCCAGATCAACAATAAGCCCCAACACCCTCAAACTCGACAAAATGCATGAAGAATGCGGTGTATTCGGGGTTTTCGGTCATCCCGAAGCGGCAAACCTTGCCTATCTTGGATTATATGCCCTGCAGCACAGAGGGCAGGAGGGTGCGGGGATATGCTCGTCTGATGGTAAGCATCTGTATATTGAAAAATCCATGGGACTGGTAGCAGACATATTCAGTGAAAAGAGACTCAAAAAACTTCCTGGATATATGGCTATAGGCCATAACCGTTATTCCACTGCGGGAAGCAGTGTATTAAAAAATGTACAGCCTATTGTTGCCAATTTTGCACTGGGGACTCTCGCTATTGCCCACAATGGCAATCTTGTTAATGCCGGTGATCTGAGGAAATCCCTTGAAGCAGAGGGCGCAATATTCCAGTCAACATCGGACAGCGAAGTGATAGTTCATCTTATTGCACATTCAAAAGGCGAGAACTTTTATGAAAGGGTGATGGAGGCGACAAAAGAAGTCAGCGGCGCCTTCAGTCTGTTGATTCTCAGAGAGAAAGAAATGATCGCTGTAAGAGATCCGTACGGGGTCAGGCCGTTATGCCTTGGACAGGTTGACGGGGCATATGTTGTTGCATCAGAGACCTGCGCACTGGATTTGATAAGTGCCAAGTATATACGCGATATAGAACCCGGAGAGATGCTGATTATAAACGAGAAAGGACTTACATCCCAGAAGGCGCTTGCAAGCCCGAGAAAGGCGTTTTGTATCTTCGAGTTTATATATTTTTCGAGACCTGACAGTTATATATTCGGCGGGCAGAACGTGAACGAGATAAGAAAGGAATTCGGAAGACAACTTGCAAGAGAATCGTTTATAGAGGCTGACCTTGTTATCCCTGTCCCTGACTCTGGTGTGCCGGCTGCCCTCGGTTTTTCAGAAGAAAGCAGAATACCATTTGATTTCGGTCTGATAAGAAACCACTATATTGGAAGGACTTTCATCGAACCAAAGCAGAGCATCAGACATTTTGGTGTAAAGATCAAGCTTAATCCGGTACGGAAAATGATAGAAGGGAAAAGAGTAGTTGTTATAGATGACTCGATAGTAAGGGGTACAACAAGCAAGAAGATCGTTAAGATGCTGAGAGAAAACGGCGGAGCAAAGGAAGTTCATCTGAGGATCAGCTCACCGCCGACTATAATGCCGTGTTTTTACGGGATTGATACACCTACCAGACAGGAACTGATTGCTTCAAGCCACAATGTGGAAGAAACAAGGAGGTATATAACTGCAGATACACTATCATACTTAAGCATAGAAGGGCTCCTTAAAATAGTACCTGATTCCGATAATTACTGTACTGCCTGTTTTGATAATAACTATCCGATTAATTTTCCAGGTGAGCACCTGGAACAGCTGGAATTCTTTTTTAAATAAAATACTATAATAATAAAGTAAAATCTTGACAAATTAATTAGTAAACCCTATATTTTTAAAGTAGAGCTTTAAACAGGAGGGCTTTGCTATGTATATTGTCAATATATCTATTTTTATCGGGATAATTTCGTTTCTGCTCGGTTTTTTTCTTCTTTTCGCACCTGATGCATTGAAAAAACTCAATGAAATGTCCGCGAAGATGATACAACGCATTGACGCATTAGCATTTTCGTACAGAATCGGACTCGGAGTTTCACTCATCATTGTATCCGCTTTTATGTTCTTTATGGCCTATTATTTTGCCAGGAGATATTAGTTTGTGACAGGTTTCTTTCGAGGGATAAGGAGATCGAAGTCACTGGGAGTGGACCTCGGAAGCAGTTCTCTCAAGATTGTAGAACTATCGCGGAAAAAAATATCTCTGGCAGCTCTGCTCGAAATACCTCCTGCTGAAAGAGTTGAGGAAGCAGCCCTTATCGGGAGACTTAAGGGGTTTTTTCAGGAAATCGGGATTACAGACAGAGAAGCTGTCATATATATTCCGGGGAGTTATTCATTCATAAGGACTATATTTTTTCCCTCTATGCCTGATTCTGAGCTGAAAGAGGCGATCAGGTGGGAGATAAAAAGGCAGATCCCTTATTCTGAAGAAGAAGCTGTATTCGATTATATATCACAGGAAGTCCCGGAAGGGATTGCAGTTACAATCGCTGCAGCAGAAAGAAAAAATATACAGAAGCAAATTTCTATATTTAAGGAAGCAGGTCTTAAAGTTATCGCAGTCGATGTCAGTCCCCTGGCGCTTCTGAGAGTATTTGCTCCAAAGGATAATAATAATATCCTGTTGATTGATATTGGAGCGAAACATATCGAGATCGACATTATAAAGGCAGGGGTTATACGTCTGACGAGAACAGTGGATATGGGAGGGGAATTTGTTATCAATTACCTGATGAGCAAAGGGGTTTCCCTTGAGGATGCAGGGAAAACGCTGATGAATGCTGTTTCTGATGAGATAAAAGAACCTCTGGAACAGCTTTTAAGGGAGATTGTGCGGTCGATCGATTATTATAAGGCTAACTTTAAAGAGAAGGTTTTTACACGGATATTGCTTACCGGTGGTCTCAGTCTGAACTCTCATATAAGTAATTATTTCTCTAAATCGTTGGGTATACCGGTGAGCGTGCCTAATCCTTTCGAAGGATGTGCTTTAAAAGATGAGAGCATACGTGTGCTCGGACCGCGATTTTCTGTAGCAGTAGGTCTGGCCAGGAGGCTCGATTGAAAGAAACCCTGAATCTCCTGCCCGGCGAAATCAGCGCAATACAAGCTCCTGCAAAAGGCCGGCTGTATTATGTGATCATCGGTATATTTATTTATCTGATCGTCATATTAAGTCTATGGCTTTTAAATGTCAGGGAATTCAAAAACATTCAGACTGAAATACAGATTCTTAACCAGAAAAAAAGTGAGCTTCAGGCAAGGATCGCAGCTGTTCCTAAACCTGCTGCGGATGTTGCCGTGCCGGTGGAAAAAGAAATTTTAAGCAAATTGGAAAGGACGCCACAATGGAGCAAAATAATTAGTGAAATCTCTTTAATTGTCCCTGAAGATTTGAGGCTTTCATCTATCGAGGCAAGTCAGGAAAATGAACATATCGGATTCAAAGGATATGCTTTAACACAGATGGGTATCGCGTCATTTATTGCTTCGCTTGAAAAATCAAATTTATTTAAAAACGTTGAGATTGTCTATTCCCAGAAAGGTGAAAAAGAGATGTCATTTGAGTTAAAGGCAAAGTTGAAATGGACTTAGAAAGCATAAAAAACAGGTTCAGAGGACTTGAAAGAAGGGAAAAGATTTTTGTTTTCATTACAGTTCTCGCAGTTTCTGTTGTGTTGCCCTATATTTTTCTATATTCACCTTCTGTAAGAAACCTTGAATCAGTTAAGATGGAATTGAAAAATCTTAAGACAGAAGTGGATGCCCTGAACACAACGGTTGCAGCTATGCCAGTTCAACAGGTCAGCAGAGACGAAAAAATAACCTTGCCTGCTACAGAAGATCTGGCAGGTATGCTTGCAGCAATAACACGTGAGGCAAATCTCGCGAAAGTTGAATTTATCTCTTTGGCCCCGGAAGGCATACTTAGCAAGGACGGCTATATTGAGATGAAGATTAAAATGGAATTAAGGTTGCGTTTCAGGGCGCTTTATGATTTTTTAAAGAATATCGAGGCCAGACAAAGTCTCTTTCTGATAACGGATATTAAATTCGAAACTAATGAAACTGTCTATCCCTCAGGAATCGCACTTGTTAAGGCTGTAGTATATTTGAGGAAAAAATGAGGATTTTTCTATCATTTATATTTATTCTATTAAGCTTTTCGACGGGATACAGTGAGAGTTTATCTGATATAAATATCAGCCGCCTGCAGGAGCCTGTAAAGGAAAGATGGGGGAGAGACCCCTTTCTTAAGCGCGAGCACCGCAACGGAAAGATGAAGGAAGAGATAAAAGAGCCTGCTGTGCAAATTAAGATAGACGGGATAATCTCAGATGGGAAAAAATCCCTTGTGATAATAAATGGCGGGTTTTACAGGGCAGGAGACAGGATTGAAGATTTTGTGATCAAGGATATTTCAAACGAAAGAGTGCTCATAGAAGGAAAAGACAAGAAATATTACTTTGGAATAGATAAGTTTGCATTTGAAGGGGGGAGAAAATGAAAAGGCTTAGTGCATTTATAGTTTTATATCTGATAATGATTTCATTAAATGCTGTAGCAGACGACAGAGGTCCGGCTGTTTCTATCGAACTCAGGGACGTTGAATTGAAGGATGTACTGAGGGCGATCGGCCAGGAACACAGGATAAATATTATTGTTGATGAAAGCGCCACAGGGAAGGTTACAGTAAGCCTGAGGAATGTGCCTTTGTGGGATGCGATAGAATCGATACTCAAGGGCAAGGGGTTTACTTATATAAAAGAAGACAATATCGTCAGGGTTATCAAGGCATCGGAGGATGAAGAGCTTGTTACACATACCGTGACTGTAAGTTATGCTAATCCCAAAGATGTTGAAGGCGTAATTAAAAAGATCATGAGCAAGAAGGGAGAAATTGCTTCAGACTCCAGGTCCAACACAATAATAATCAAAGACCTCCCTGCCAATATTCCGAAAGTCGAGGCATTGATCAGGACTCTCGATACAGTTCCCCCGCAGGTCATGATAGATGCAAGGATAGTTGAGATGAATAAAAATACAGACAGAAGCCTTGGAATCCAGTGGGGCGGGTCATATGTTGCGCCTTCGGGCAAGGGTAATATCAGTTTGTCCGGAGGTTCGGGTCCTGATAATTTTGCAGTAAACCTTCCTGCCAGTTTTTCGACTGCCACCGACCCTTTTGGAGCAATAAAGATGGGGCTTATTACCGGCAATTTTAATCTCGACATCAGACTGTCGGCAATGGAACAGAGCGGGGATGCCAGGATACTTTCCAATCCTCGCATTATGACTGCCAATAACAAAAAGGCATCTATTTCAACTGGAGAAAAAATCAGGGTTGTTTCTAATACAACAGGGACGACCATTGTTACCGGAGGCACGACGTCAAGTTCGAGCACAGAGGAGATAGAGGCGCTTCTTAAACTCGAGGTGACACCGCAGATAACGGCTGATGGGAGAGTTATGATGAATATAATTACTAAAAAAGAAGAGTTTGACTGGACCAGGACAGTTAATAATATCCCGGCTATAAATACAAGAGAGGCTGTGACTGACGTGACCATAAAAGATGGAGAAACTCTGGTCATAGGGGGCATTTATACGAAGTCGGATTCTGCCGGAGAGATGAGGGTGCCGTATCTTTCAAAAATACCTCTGCTTGGATGGCTGTTTAAGAGGCAGGATACATTTTCTGATATTAAGGAATTGCTTATTTTCCTGACACCTACAATTAAAGTTGAGGGGCCATGATAACCGAGGTATTGCGGAATATATTCAGGGTAAATCTCGGGATTAAGAAAACTGAAAGGGTCCTTATCTTTACTGACAGACCTTCCCCTGATGAAGAAATCGACATCTCCGAAGCTGACAGGAGATCAAAGTTGAAGTGTATAACCTTTCTTGCCTCGGAAATAGGGAAGAGTTTTGCGAAAGAAGTGATTGTTTACGAGTATCCTGCCACAGGGAGTCACGGCGCAGAGCCCCCTTTAGAATTATGGGAAATTGCATTTGGGAAGAGGGCTGTTGCAGCCTTGCAGAAAAGCAGTGTTGTAAACCGCATCCTTGAAAAAAATGCTGATATCTCAGATATTGAGAAAGCCGAAGGGATTTTGAGTAAATTTACAAAAGACTCTGTCAATGCCGTTATAGCACTTTCGAATTATTCTACCAGTCATACAAGATTCAGAGATCTGCTGACCAGGATATGCAGGGCAAGATATGCAAGCATGCCGCTCTTTGAGATATCGATGCTCGAAGGTCCCATGAATGTTGACTGGAAATCTCTTTCCAAAGTGACGAAGCAGATAGCAAGGGAAGTCAGTAAGGCAGAAAAAATAGAAATAACTACAGCTAATAGCTCGCACATTTCTTTCTCGATCAGGGGCAGAAAGGCGATGACCGATACAGGCATATTAACGGAACCCGGTTCATTTGGAAACCTTCCGGCAGGCGAAGTATACCTTGCTCCGGTTGAAGGCACCGCCATTGGCAGACTTATTCTTGAATGGGCTCCTACAAGGGAATTAAAATCACCTGTGACACTGATTGTTAAAGAAGGCTATGTGAAGGACATTCTTGGAGACGAGGAATATACTGAAGTTCTGAGGAAAAAATTATCAGAGAGGAAGGAAAATGCTAATATTGCAGAACTTGGAATAGGCACAAACAACAGGGCAAAAAGACCTGACAATATCCTCGAATCAGAAAAGATTATGGGTACTATACATATTGCTCTCGGGGATAACAGCTCATTTGGCGGATCAGTGAAGGCCCCATTTCATCAGGATTTTGTTTTCTTCAAACCCACTGTTACTCTTGTCCATAAAGACGGAAAGAGGAATGTCCTGATGAAAAAAGGAAAGTTTGAATAGTGATATTATGACAGAATATATTGTCGTGCTGATAACGGCCTCTAAAGAGGAAGAGGCTGTAAATATCGCAAAAGAGATAGTCGGTGCAAAACTTGCAGGGTGCGTAAATATTATTAAGGATATCCGTTCAATTTACAACTGGCAGGGCAGGATGGAAGACGAAAATGAAGTATTGATGATTGTAAAGACAAGGAGGGATCTTTTCAGGAATCTCGCGGAAAAAGTAAAAGGGCTTCACAGTTATTCAGTGCCTGAAATTATAGCCCTGCCGATCATAGAAGGCTCCAGGGGCTATCTTAAATGGCTTGAAGATGAGACGGCTACAGACATATAAGGGATATTACTTATCTCCGAGAAAGTCATAATATGGTAAAATAATAAAAGGGTTCAGATGGACAAGGATTCAGATTAAGGCTCTGGGAACCTGGAATCCCGGGATCCTCTCACCCTGCTTTGTAATTTATTAACGCAATTAAGAGGTAAGGAGTGTGTTATGAAGCAGACAGTCAAAATGATCATTGCCGCAGCTTTTATTCTTTTATTTCCACTTGCTGCCTTTTCTCAGTCACCTCAGAAAGAGATTCTGATCGGACTTATCCCGGAGATGAACGTCTTTAAACAGCAGGAGAGGTTTAAACCTCTGACTGAATACCTTACAAAAAAAACAGGTGTTAAGGTTAACATCACTATCCTGAGCAGGTATGGAAATATCATAGAAAGGTTTACCTCTGAAAAGATGGATGGTGCATTTTTTGGCTCATTTACCGGAGCGCTGGCGATAGAGAAGCTTGGGGTTGATCCTATCGCAAGGCCCATAAATCTGGATGGCAGTACCACATACCACGGTTATATGTTTGTAAGGAAGAACAGCGGAATAAAAAGCGTCAAGGACATGAAGGGCAGGAAGATGGCCTTTGTGGAAAAAGCCACAACAGCAGGTTATATATTCCCTGTTGCATATTTAAAAGAGAACGGCGTTACTGATATAAAAAAGTTTTTTAGTGAATATTATTTTACAGGGAGTCATGATGCTGCCATATACGCTGTTCTTGATAAAAAGGCAGATATAGGCGCTGCAAAGCACAGTATGTATGACAGAGTCAGAAAAGCAGACCCAAGGGTGGACAAGGAATTAATGATTCTTGCGGAGTCTGCCAAGGTCCCGTCAAATGGTCTCTGTGTGAGAAAAGGACTTGACAAGGATATCAAAAACAAACTGAAAAACGCACTTCTGAATATTGATAAGGATCCTGAGGGCAAGGTTGTCCTTGAGAAGTTCGGCGCTATAAGATTCATAGAAACAACGGTGGTTGATTACAAGCCGGTTTTTGACCTTGCAGATAAGGCAGGAATAAATATAAAGAAATACGATTATAAGAATGAGTAGAGTGCGGGTTAGAACAACATGGGGTTTCTGGTTTTCTGCTCGATCATCTTTAACAGTTCATCATAAGAGATGGTTTTAACTCCAAGGGTCTTTGCCTTCTGTAATTTTGAACCGGGATCTTCTCCAACTACTATATAATCCGTGCTTGCAGAAACTGCAGAGGACACATGACCTCCGTTAGCCTCGATCAGGTCTTCCACTTCTTTTCTTGGTTTTGATAATGTGCCGGTAATTACAAATGTTAAACCTTCAAGAGGCATGTGTTCCTCTTTCTCTGATATAAAGTCGGGATTCTTGATTTTCAGACCATGATCCTTGACCATAACGTTCAGGAGATCCAAATTCTTTTTGTCGTTAAAAAAAGTCGAAATGGAAGAGGCGATTTTTTTACCCATTTGCTTTATCTCCGTAATCTCTTCAGGTGAGACCCGATAAAGCTTTCTAAGATTCTCGTAATTTTTTGCGAGGAGCTTTGCCGCAAATTCTCCAACATGGCTTATACCGAGTGAGAACAAAAAACGCGCAAGGGTCGTACGCTTTGACCTTTCTATCGCATCTATAAGATTCTGTGCAGACTTCTCGGCAAACCGCGGAAGCCCGATCAGATCCTCTTTCTTTAATTTATAGATATCTTCGAAATGTTTTATGAGCCCCTTTGTATAGAGTAGTTCAACGTTCTTTTCTCCGAGCCCTTCTATGTCCATGCCGCCTCTCGATGCAAAATGGATTATCTTCTCCTGTACCTGTGCCGGACAATGAAGTGAAACGCACCTGACAGCCACCTCGCCTTCTTCCCGGACCACCCTGGAGCTGCAAGCAGGACATTTCTCCGGAATCGGGAATCTCTTCTCTTTGCCTGTCCTCTTTTCCTTAACAACCATAATTACATGGGGGATGACATCTCCAGCCCTTTCAACAACAACAGTATCTCCGACCTTTATATCCTTTCTTTCTATCTCATCCCAGTTATGGAGTGTTGAACGGGATACTGTAACTCCGCCTATCCTGACAGGCTCAAAAATTGCAAATGGCGTGATAACACCTGTCCTTCCCACACTTCCGTGAATCTCCCTTATCTTTGTAGTGCCCTGATGTGCCTGGAATTTATAGGCGATTGCCCAGCGGGGCTCCCTTGTCTTTACCCCGAGTTTTTGCTGCAATCCAAAGTCATTTACCTTTACAACAGCGCCGTCAGTCTCGAAAGAGAAAGAATTACGGCTTTCCTCGATCTCCGTTATCACTTCTATGACTTTTTCCATGCCTTTTGCGACTTTAATCTTTGCAGGAGTCGGGAATCTTGATTCTTTCAGCCAATTAATAAGTTCTGACTGTCTCTTAAAACTAATGCCCTTAACCATTCCGATCCCATAACAGGCAAGATGCAGTTTTCTGGAGGTTGTGATCGACGGGTCAAGCTGCCTGACCGAACCGGCGGCAGCATTCCTTGGATTTGCAAATAAAGGCTCATTATTTTGTTCCCTTTGTTTATTCAGCTTATCGAACTCATCGATATCCATATAGACTTCACCGCGGATATCTATCTCTTCGGGGATTTTCCCTTCCCCCTCGATCTTTAAAGGGACCGATTTAATAGTCCTGATGTTCTGAGTCACATCCTCTCCTTCATATCCATCGCCCCTTGTTGATGCCCTGAAAAGGAGACCTTTTCTGTATGTTAATTCCATGGCAAGGCCGTCATATTTCGGCTCTACCGTATATTCGATATCATCTTTGCTATTGAGCAGTCTTTTAAGCCTCTTGTCGAATTCCCTTACCTCATCATATGAGAAGGCATTGTCAAGCGAAAGCATGGGCTCTGTATGCCTGACCTTTTCAAATTTCTCAAGCGCAGGCGCGCCGATTCTTTGAGTCGGAGAATCAGGCAGGACATAATTATATTTTTCTTCGAGTTCCTTCAGATGACGATAGAGTTTGTCATATTCGGCATCAGAGATGACGGGCGAATCGAGGACATAATAACGGTAGCAATGGTAGTTAAGCTCCTGAACGAGCTTCTCGATCTCTTTTTTGATGTTGTCAGGTAGTTTTTCAGTCATATGATTAGTTCTTTTATAAACTGATTAAAGCTTTTTATAGCTGATTATCTCTATTGCGACCCTTTGTATTTACACAATATTTAATTGTTCTTAAGCTTTTCCATAACTTTTTATAGCTAATTTTAATTTGCAAGTTTTATTTTATAATTTTCATCGGATTCCCAATTTAAAGGATTGTTCATAATATATTCTCTTATTTTTCCTAATTCTGTTTCATTGCGGATAATGTGTTCGTAATAATTCCGCTGCCAGATGGGAATATCGGAGGTATTTCGGATTTGGTTGATCGCATAGGTGCATCGTGCCTTGAATGAGCGCACAATTTCACCAACCGTAGGGGCGTGATTTATTACGCCCGGTTTTATCACGCCCTGATGTTTGTTTTGATTTATTGTGTCACGATTGGACGCCGGGCGATTCATCACGGAGGGCGCAATTAATTGCGCCCCTACAATGATTACGATGCCGTGGATATGATTCGGCATTACGACAAATTCATCCAATTCAACATATGGATAATAATCCGGTAAATTATGCCAGCAGTTCATTATGATTTCACCATGTTTATTCAGACACATTTTTCTGTCAACAATTTCACCTAACATGTATTCCTTGTTCCATGTGCATATCGTCACATGATATGCCCCTGCTTGTGAATAATCGTAATCCTTCAAACGGATTGAACGGCGGTGATGTATGTCAGGATTGTATGTCATATTCATGTCGTTTAATTTGCATTCGTATATTTTGCAGGGGCATTATACATAACGCCCTGTTTTATCACACCCGTCATTGCGTTGATATTTCCGGTAGGGGCGTGATTCATCGCGCCCGCCGTTCTGCCGTGGGTTTTTGGAAGGCGCAATAAATTGCGCCCCTACATTTTTATAATTCATTTCTTCCCCTCCACAATCTCAATCTCCTGCCTTCTACTTAAGGATAATGTGCCTGTTCTTTCTTCCGAATAGCCACTACTTCAAGAAAAACACTTTTCACAGAAATATTCATTGCCTTTCTGCGAATATGCATCTTCGCCTAAAACAATTATTTCGTTGCAACTTGAACACCTGGTCGGTTCATATGCAGGCGGATTTTCAAGTTTTTCAAAGTTATATTCATTGGTCCCGTACCACACAAACATTTCGGTTTCAAAAGAATTGCGGCATTCAGGGCAGTCCTTCCAGCTTCCGGGATGTTCCTCATTAAAATGGTAAGCGCAAAGAGTATATCGTCCATGATTGCGATGGCAACTGTTCCGCGCGTACGAAAATATCACATACTTGTCTTCATCATCACAAATCCATTGGCCGCAACATTCAGTTTTGGTCAGATTTTTCGCTTTGCCGCAAAGACCGCATTTTGGCGAATCCACTGCCTTTTTTCGAGACACATCGGTTTTCTTAGTCATTTTAATCTTTTTTATATTATCCTCCTAATATAATCTCCTCAACCTTCTTTTTGGCTTCTTCAATAATCCTGCTTGACTCTGCCTTTAGCCTTTCAGCTTCAGAGATTCGTTTTTTAACTTCTTCAGCGATTTTGGTTTGGATTTCGAGAGAGGGAAGGATTATTTGAATGTTCTTCAATGCGTCTTGGCTTAAATGCCCCATAATACCGCCTGTGCTGATTCTGTCAAACATCTGCTTGGCTGTATCGCTGTTCAACCAGACAGAAATATAATAAGGGTTAATATTATCTTTTTTTAATATTACTCTGAATATCTCTGAACTTATCACCATATCTTTATGTTCATCATCTACAACAACCGCAACGCCATAAGTACCTTTTCTCGTAATTAATAAATCGCCTGTCTCTAATTTTATGTCCTTTGATATGCTGAATTCGGGTATGAATTTAATGTCTGTTAAGTCAAAAGCATTGGGTTTAATATTTGAAACTCTAAGATATGGAATTCCAGTCTCAGCAAACTCTCTGAAATCCAATCCGTTGATTATCTTTGTCGACAAATCTCGTAATGGTTTTATTTCGTAACGACTTTTTTTGATCTTCTTGTCCAATCTTGCAAGTCGTGGCTGATAATAATACGCATCTGCTCTTTTTCCTATCTCATCTCTATTAATTGAAAAAACTTTATTTTCCCAGTCTACGTCTATATGTAATTTTTCCTCTCTTGTGAACTTCTTATATTCCTCATAAATCTTATCAAAATCATTTTCCGCGTCTTCTCTGCCTGTGGCGTCGTAGCCGATGTGGTCGGCAATTGCCATGAAGATTGGATATTTGACTGATTTTTCGTTTTCACTTTTCCTTCTCAGAAACACAAGCGATGATTTAACACCTGCACCATAATGAGTGAAGGCAAATTGGGGCAGGGAGACAACGGCTAATATCTGACATTTTTCCATCATGAAGTTTCTCACATACTGTAAAGAGGAATTGGTTAATATTCCATCCGGCAGAACTATGCCGATCCTCCCGGTTTTCGGTTTAACAAATTCAATGCACCGCTCGATAAACATTATTTCTGTCTTCTGATTCTTTCTGCCCTTACCGAGGTCATATTTCTCCAGATAGTTTTTCTCTGTTGATTTAACAGCCGCGCCGAACGGCGGATTGGTGAGGATAAGGTCGAAATATTCTTTTCTAAACCCCTTATGAATATCCGTTATTTCTCTAAAATCTCGCAAAGAATCTGTACTAATTACATTCGTATGTCCATCATCATGTATTATCATGTTCATTTTACAGACCCTTGCAATCTGGTCATTAATCTCTATGCCATAGAGGTTGTGCATTGCAAAGTTGTGCCAGTGCTCCCATGCCTCTTTTTCATCATAATTTTCTTCTGCAAATTTTTTCACTAAATCCATTGCATTCAGCAGAAAGCCGCCGCTTCCACAGGCAGGGTCTAAAACCAAATCAGTCCTTTCAGGATTAAGCATCTTGACGGCAAATTCGACAATCGGGCGAGGAGTAAAAAACTGTCCCATCTTGCCTTTAAAAAAGTCCTGCATAAACCGTTCAAATGCAATACCTTTAGTGTCCAGATCAATTTTGTTTATGGCCAGTTCCTGCAGGTGTTCAACCACGTTGTAGACAATTTTTGCGTCTAACCTA
>JAKAKQ010000255.1 GCA_021813425.1 Nitrospirota bacterium | reverse complement strand
GACGGAGCATATTACGATCTCGTGGAACAGTTCAGGCGCCGGACAATAAAAAGAAGATACATCACTCTGGTCTACGGGAACATCAAGGCGGATACGGGGGAGATTGCCCTTCCCATCGGACGCTCAGAGTCGGACAGGAAGAAGATGTCCACAAGGGTGAGAAGGGGGAAAGAAGCGGTGACAAGGTGGAAAGTCCTTGAACGGTTCGGCGTTGCCACGCTGCTGGAGGCGCGCCTGGGCACGGGGAGGACCCACCAGATCAGGGTTCACCTCTCTTCCCTCGGGTATCCTGTGCTCGGGGACAGGACATACGGCAGGAAGACCGAACTGGAGATAAAGAAGAAAAAGGTGTCCTTTCCCCGGCAGATGCTCCATGCTGAGATGCTGGGGTTTGGGCATCCCGCCTCCGGCGAATATATGGAATTTTCCAGTCCATTGCCCGAGGATATGAGAGAGGTCCTCAAGGAGCTGAAATCTGCCCTGTAAGAAGCTCTCCGATGACAAAAGAATGACAGGCGACGTCTCCGTCATTCAACAGATTTTCAAGTTCAGTGTTTCCCGCCCGCAGGTGTGATACCCATGCTGAAGTGTCGACGAGTACCATCCTTTTAGCTTGCTGTTCTCCTGCGAGGTATTATTTTCAGCTCTTTTTCGGTCCCGCCTAATTTGGCAAGTCTTTTACTGCTTTCCCTCGCAATCAATGCCTCCAGTCCTAACTTGACTAAGGAAGTCTTTTCCTTAATGCCGGTTAACTTCGCTGCCCTTTCAAGCAACTTGTCTTCGATGTTTAATGTTGTTCTCATATGCCTTGTCCTCGTGTGTGCGCGATATTATATGCTTTGGTATGCATCATTTATGCATATCAGTCAAGCAGTTTTCTTGTATTTTGCCGGATAACGCCGCCGTGAGGGGCGCGTCTTTCAGCGTCCCTCTCGACGGCGTTGATACTTATTAAGGCCCCCCTGAATCATACCCGAAGCAGGTATGATTCAGGCACCAAATAAATTCCTTTAAGGAGGCCTTTATGAGATTTTACACCAAGCAGCACAAATTTTTCTGTGGTATCGACTTGCATGCAAGGACAATGTACCTTTGCATTCTCAACGAAGAGGGGAAGATCATCCTGCACAGAGACATCAAGACTGATCCCGACATCTTCCTAAAGACCATCGCTCCATATCGTGAGGACATCGTCATTGCAGTTGAATGTATCTTCACCTGGTACTGGGTAGCCGATCTCTGTTCGCAGGAGAGTATTCCATTTGTCCTCGGACATGCTTTGTATATGAAAGCAATTCACGGAGGCAAAGCAAAGAACGACAAGATAGATGCCTATAAGATAGCTGCTCTGCTTCGGGGCGGCATGATGCCAATGGCCTATGTCTATCCCTCTGAAATGAGATCTACCAGAGACCTTCTCAGAAGAAGAAACCACCTTGCCAGAAAAAGGGCTGAGCTCATTGCCCATATCCAAAACACCAATCATCAGTATAACTTTGACGACCTTGGAAGAATCTCAAGGAAATGTGACAGAAACAAAGCAGGCGTTACTGGCCGCTTCACTGATCCTATAGTACAAAAAACCATAGAACTCGATATCTCCCTCATCGAACATTACGATAAACTTCTAAACCATCTCGAACACGAACTGTCTCTTATTGCGAAAGTGCATGATGCTGATTCATATTTCCGCCTCCGGTCTATTCCAGGAGTCGGAAGGGTGCTTGGCCTGTCCATCCTCTATGAGATACATGATATCAGCAGGTTCCCAAGTGTACAGGACTTTGTGTCATACTGCCGGCTGGTGAAATGCGCAAAGGAATCAGCAGGCAAGATCATGGGCTCCTCCGGCAAAAAGATCGGAAACGCTCATCTGAAATGGGCCTTCTCTGAAGCTGCTGTGCTTTTCCTCAGAAGAAACCCTGAGGCCGTAAAATATCGCGCAAAACTGGAGCGAAAGCACGGCAAAGCAAAGTCCCTGAGCATACTTGCTCATAAGCTTGCAAGGGCTGTCTATAATATCCTCAAGAAAAAGGAGGTATTTCATCCACAGACGTTTTTTGCGAAATAGGGCTGGGGCCGGATGAGCCTGTGCGTCTAACTGGCGCCAATAGGGTGAAGTTCAATGAATGCTCGTAAACATAATATGTTTGCAGCTTTGACTGCGCTTTGAGCATTATGAAATATTATGCCCGGTGCAAATCCGCTTTGATTAGGACATCCGGTCCCTATAATACATATAAAGATTGTTAAGGGTTCTGCCCCTTGCCCGAGCCTGATACTAACTGGATGATCCCGTTAATTCGGGATGAACCATCCCTTTGAATAGGACGGTATAAGGGTACAAAATTGTTTCTATGTCGTGGAGAACAAGGGCGATTGCTCTCTCCACTGTCGTCATGCAGCGCGGAACTGTTGTAAGGTTCCTTGCTGCATGGCTATTGAACATCAATAAGTGTTTGGCGCAGATTTTTGTCATGACGCCGTTTTTTGAAATTAAGTCAGAGCTGTTTTGCAGTCTTTAAAAAAAATAAGGAAATGGAATTTTATCTGTTTTTATTTCCGATGTGATTCCTTTGTCTCTTGACACGGGCGGGCCTTATAAGTGTTGGGCAAATTGCTACTTTTGACTGAACAGCCATATAACTGCCGCCCCGAGACCAAGCCATACGAGCCCGTCCGTTTGCTCCTTCTTCTGCGCCTGCTCGAATACATTTGTGCGAAGCCAGGACAATGCACCGTCCGGATTCTCGTACAGGGAAAGGTACTTGAGATTGCTGATAAATCCAGGCAACGAAATATTTTGGTGCAGCACGACTGGAAGAATTGGTTTCTTCTCAGATGTGGCGATTCCGATTTCTTGTGGCACCCATTCGGATTCTTTTGAGTTTTTGCTCCAAAGAAGGATGAACAAATTACAGTTCTTTATTGCCGTGACTATTTCTGCGGGAAGCGATTGCCCCGGCACTACAGAATACTCTGCTACAAAAACCTCAACAGAAGAGTGTTGCAAAAGATTCCGAACGTAATCGACCAGAGGAAAATCCTTGGTTGAGTAGCTTATGAATACCTTGTAGGCCAAACCTTGCCTCCTCTCGGATTACTTGCCCAACCAGTAATTAGTTAGTTTATTAGTCCGTTCTTAGTCAGTTACGACACAATAGCATAAACTCTTGATTTGGTCAATGTTATTGACATATCTTTTTGAACTCGTTATACTTTTCTACGGACTAATACTCTACTTGAATTATTAGTCCGTAATACTCAATTATGAAACCTATTCCAAGCGATATTTTGGCCGAGTTTGAAACTGTACTGAAGAAGAAAGCAGTGCCTGCTGCACGTCATGCGGACTACAGAAAGTGGCTTATGTACTATCTTGATTTTAAGGATAAGTACTCCTTGCCTGAGTCCAGATCGGAACATGTTCGCCTGTTCAGCGAAAAATTACAGCAGAAAAACCAATCTCATGAACAGCAGAAACAGGCTGTTCATGCCCTTTCTCTTTTTTTTGAAACTCAACCACATAAGAATATTACTTCATCACAGTACGCGACTTCCGCAGAGGGTTTGCACGAACACACAGCGAATATAATAAAAGTACCGTCTAATCCGTCTGTGCTTCCTTTTATTTCTCCTCTCTCAGGCAAAAGTCGTTTCAATGACTGGAACTGTCTGAAAAAGACCGATTCTTCTGAATGGGACATGATTATTGACAATTTGGCGTCGGAGATCAAGACGCGCCATTATTCCAGGAAGACCCTTAAGGCATATGCTGACTGGTGCCGTCACTATCAGCGCTATCTTCAAAACAAGTCTCCTGAAGAGTTGTCTGCATCGGATGTAAAAACATATCTTACCTACCTGGCGGTGCATTGCAAGGTGTCCGCTTCCACACAAAACCAGGCCTTCAATGCATTGCTGTTTCTGTACCGTCATATACTGAAGAAGGACTTCGGAGAGCATCAGGACATTCCCCGCGCCAAAAAGTCGAGATATATTCCTGTAGTTCTTTCCCGCAGGGAGATTGATGCTGTCCTTAAGCATCTTGAATATCCATATGATCTTGTGGTCAAGTTGTTGTATGGCTGCGGCCTGCGTCTTTTTGAGTGTACGAATCTGCGGGTAAAGAATTTCAATTTCGATGAGGGCATTCTTACTGTCCATGGCAAAGGCGGCAAAGACAGGACCGTGCCGATTCCCCGGAGCATCATGCCGGAGCTGACAGCCCAGCTTGACGCGGTAAGGAAACTGCATGATGAGGACTTGTCGGCAGGATATACAGGCGTGTTTCTTGATAACCTGCTCGAAAAGAAATATCCGGCGGCCGCAAAGGATTTCATCTGGCAATGGTTTTTTCCACAGCAGTCATTAACTCATATTTCTGCAACTAAGGAGAGACGACGGTATCATCTTCATGATTCCCATGTGCAGGAAGCTCTCTATGAGGCCGTCCGCAGGGCTAAACTCACCAAGCGCATTACCACCCATACCTTCCGCCACTCTTTTGCCACGCACCTTTTGCAGGCCAACTACGACATCCGTACGATTCAGACGCTCCTTGGCCACAGCGATGTAAGGACCACAATGATATATACCCATTGTATTCAGAGCAAAACGTTAAAGGAGATCAAAAGTCCCCTGGATTTTTGATTTGATGCAATTTTCTTCGCTGAGTCAATTCATGAAGAAGGATTCTGGATTCGTCTGCTTCAGGTAGGTATTAATATCAGGGAAGTGCAAAGCCTTCTTGGTCATAAGAATGTTGAGACGACTATGGTATATACTCATGTTCTTCGGAATATGACGAATGCTCCAAAGAGTCCGCTTGACAGTCTTTATGCTGCTGAACGCTGATGGCTTTTTTCGCCGAGACATTTCAATAAGAAGGATTCCGGACAAGCCAGAATGACGGAGAAAACACTGGATTCCCGCCTTCGCGGGAATGACGGGAAAAAACCTAAAAGAATTTTTAATCTTTTGCTGAACGCTTATAGCTGAAAGCTGATGGCAGAATTCTTCTGTGCCCCCCTTTGTCCCCCTTTTCCCGTCCCGAAAGCATTCGGGATTCGGGATTAAGAGGGGAATTTCGGGAATTATGAAATAAAATATAGCTTAAAGCTTATAGCTGAACGCTGATCGCTTTTTTAGGACAGGCTACCGCCGCTAAGATGCAGCCCCCGACTGCTGCGGCAACATCATCGATTCTCCGACATTTCCTTTTAAGGTCCATGTCAATATTAAAATAGAGCCCAAAAACACTGGATGCCCCGATCTGATCGGGGCATGACGGCCTTTATGTGTCCGTTGCTAAATACTAAAGGTAATTTATAGCAATCTAATGGAGATGTAAAGAGGAATTTTCTTCTGTCAAACCCTCCTTGTCTCAAGGGTGTTAAGTTAAGGCGTAAGACGTTGTATTTAATTAATTATAGAATACCCCTCAATCTTCCTGGAATCATAACTCCCCACCCTCTTATCTTTTCTCCTCGGCGAATCCGCCTGAGTGCGGAAAGAGGGGGTGGCCGACAGGCCGGGGGCGTTATTATTTAAGAGAACCCACTCCTTCGCCCCTCCTGGGAGGGGCAGTGGGGTGGGTTGTTATGAAAAGAAAATGATTACTTGATCCTCAGAAATGCAACTGCTTCGATATGGAATGTATTCGGGAAGAAATCTATCTGGCTCACTGACCGGACTTCATATTTTTCCCTGAGCTTTTTCAGGTCCCTTGAAAGAGTGGCGGGATTGCATGAGATGTAAACGATCTGCTCCGGAAGATTTTCAAGGACCTTTTTTACGACTTCAGAAGTAAGTCCGGAT
>JAKAKQ010000099.1 GCA_021813425.1 Nitrospirota bacterium | reverse complement strand
AATGATTTTCTGAAGCCTATCTGGTCAAAACATACAACACAGGCAAGGTAAGGACATACGCCCTCAGAGGCATAAGCCTTGAGATAGCGAGGAATTCATTCTCATGTATCATCGGGCCATCAGGACATGGCAAAAGCACCCTTATGCATTTGATGGGAGGACTTGACGGGCCGACAGAAGGCAGTGTCTTTATTGATGGGGCAGATATTTCAGGACTGAGCAACAGTGAGCTTGCAGGCTTAAGGGCAAAAAAGATCGGTTTTGTCTTTCAGTTCTTCAACCTTCTTCAGAATCTCACAGCAAAGGAGAATGTGGAGACTGCAATGATGTTTTCAGGGGTAAATGAGAAGACTCAGAAGGAAAAAGCGAAAGGGCTATTATCTCTGTTAGGTCTTTCAGAAAAGCTCAATGCAAAACCTTCTGAGCTTTCAGGCGGCCAGCAACAGAGGGTTGCTATTGCAAGGGCACTTGCAAACGATCCTGAGATTTTACTTATGGATGAGCCGACAGGAAACCTCGATTCAGAATCAGAAGCAGAGGTTTTAGATAACATCCTTAAACTCAATAAAGATGGAAAGACCATCATTATAGTGACTCACAACAGGGATATTGCGAAAATGGCTGCGATGGTTTTTGAGATAAGGGATGGAAGGTTGGTAGACGATGGAAAAACTAAATAACATAACTAAACTCATTGAGGAGATAGAGAAGATTTCTGAAATAGAGAAGTGTCTTGCCTGTCAGTGCTTCTATGATACGCTCATGGGAACTGCTTCGCACTTCTTCTGGTGGAGTAAATGAAAATCGAGTGTTACATATCACAGGGCTGTTCATCCCTTGAGCAGTTAAAAACAAATATAGAACAGGCGCTCAAAGAGGGCGGCAGCGAGGCCAAAACGTACTATTACAGGATCAGCGATGAAAAAGCTATGGAGATGAAATTAACAGGCTCGCCAACCATTTTGGTGAATGGCAACGATATTTTCCCGGGTGGAACTCCCGGCTTTGCTTGAAGAACGTACCGGGACGAGTCGGGCAGGCTCGTTAATGTGCCTTCGGTTGCTATGCTTATAAAGATATTTAGAGAAGCATTAGACCATGAGGAAGGAGGAATCTCGGAGCCGTTATAACCCGGAGGTAATGAAATGAACGAAGTCTTATTGATCCTATCAGCATGGATACACCTCTTTGCAGCGGTTGTATAGATAGGCGGTATTTTCTTTATCCTGCTTGTCGCCCTTCCGAGCGCCAGGACAACTGGATAAGAATGGCAACGTATGTGTACAATTGAGATACGAATTTTAAAAATCTTTCAGGAGGGTCAATGAAATTTTCAAAGAAAACAATTATCTTTTTAGGCGTTCTTTTATTGGCAGGCTTTTTTATCTACAACTCGATAAGAGACAAAACCCCGTTTGCTGAAAAAAAACCGGCTGTCGGCGAGTCGGCACCTGCAATCTCCCTGGCCGATTTATCCGGGAAGATGGTGAGCCTGTCTGATTTCAAAGGGAAGGTTGTTCTTATTAATTTCTGGGCGAGCTGGTGTCCTCCGTGCAAAGATGAAATGCCAGGATTTCAGAGAGTTTATATGACATATGAGGATAAAGGCTTTGCAGTTATTGGAATTGCCCTTGACAACGTTAATCTATCATTGGTTAAGGATATGGGGATACTTTTCCCTGTCGTGATTGCAAATGATAGAGTGAAAAGAGACTATGGAGATATCTCTGATGTCCCTGTATCTTTTTTGTTAGGCAAAGACGGCATGATAATTAAAAAACACAAAGGAGTCTATTCTGAGAGCGACCTCAGGAGAGATGTTGAGCTGTCATTCCAACAACCCTCCTAATTGCCCTGCAACAAAAATCTATGTTGCAACAAAAATCTATTGACAGAGAGAATGTGGTAGCTTAGGATATATACCACAGGGTACTTCTTGCTTTTTAACTAAGAGATTGGAGGGTGTCTAATTATTACTGGTTATAAAGGTGATGAAGCGAAAAGACTAATTACAAGGATTTTGATTTTCTTGGTCCCTGCCTTATACATGCTTTCCCTTTCTCCTGCTGTCTATGCACAATCCGAGGAAGAGAGAAAGTTTCTCCTGATGTATTTCAAAGAAGAAGAGCTTACGGTTGTCTCCGCTACAAGAAGCCTTAAATCCATAACACAGACTGCAGAGAATGTATCGGTCATCACAAAAGATGATATTGAGCTGATGAATGCACATACACTTGCTGATGTGCTGAATACGGTGAATGGGGTTCAGATAATATCTAATGGTGTAAATAATGAGGCTTTTGTTTTGATACAGGCATCAGACCAAAGGCATGTTGCTGTGTTTATGGATGGAATTCCATTAAATAACCTGAGCAACTTTATAGCAGAAGTTGGCTCTATCCCTGTTGAACATATCGAAAAGATAGAGATTATAAAAGGCCCTGCTTCTTCAGCATGGGGGTCATCGCTTGGTGGAGTAATAAATATTATTACAAAATCTCCGGGTAGTGATGAAAAGGTAAGCGGTAAATTGTCTGGTTCATATGGAGAAAAAAATACAGGTGATTTCAGGGTCGGGATAAGCGGGAAAAAGGAAAAATTCGGATACTATATCTCAGCAGGCAGACAGATAACAGATGGGTTCAGACCTGTAAGCGATGTTGATGGGAACAATCTATTTACAAAATTTACTTTTGATATATCGGATAAGACAAATCTCCTTTTCACCATGCTTTATGGAAAGACATTGAGGGGCAGATGGCAGGACATTGAATATGACGAGTCCGGAAGGCAAAGACTTGAACGCCTGCATTCAGGTGTTTCTTTAAACACCAGACTCGATAGTGCGTTAACACTTAATTTCTCTGTGTTTTCTACGACATTAGATGAAACTGATTACACATATCAGTTTAGCACTGGAAGCGAGATAGACAGTTTCTCAGTAAAGGATAGGATTTTCGGTGGAAGCACCAGACTCCAGTGGGATCACGGTCCTAATAACATAGTTCTGGGTATTGATTTTGACAGGGGAACTCTGGAATCTACAATGATAAAGGACGATAGGCAATCAATAACCAAACGGGCTGTTTATGCAAACGATACAATAACCTTCGGTAAATTTTCTATCACACCTGGACTGAGGTATGACTATACAGATTCTAATGGTGATTTTATAAGTCCAAGCTTTGGTGTTACATATGAACTTTCAAAAAGCACAATACTAAGGGTATATACTGCAAGGGGGTTTAATATACCTCCGTTGATCTACACATATTTTAAGGATACGGACTGGTGGAAGGGAAATCCTGACCTTGAGGTTGAGGAGGTGACATCATATCAGGCAGGGCTTGAGACAGGTGAGATGAAGTATCTCTGGTTTAAGCTAACTGCCTTTAGCCATGATATTAAAAAAGGAATCGTCTCAGAAGATATTGACCCTGATCCGGATAATGTTGTCTATATGTTTGTAAACAAGGACAGGATAAGAAAACAGGGTTTTGAGGCAGAGATTAAGACAAAGCCTTTCTATAATATCACCCTTTCAGCAGGTGCGACATATATAAGATCAAAAAATATCCTGACAGGCGAGGAGATTACGGGTATTCCCAAATATGTTTATAATGTGGGCATTAATTATGATGATAAAAAATCCTTCAAGGCTGCCATTCTCGGAAACTATACATGGTGGGTATATAATGACTGGAATAAGCCTGAAAACGGATTAATCGTTGACGTTAATCTGATAAAGACCTTTTATCCTCAGTCATCTAAAACAATCGAGGCATTTCTTACTGCACATAATGTCTTTGATGCGGAACAGTACTGGGACGCATGGTATAAAAATGCCCCGAGATGGTTTGAAGGAGGCATAAGATATAAATTTTGAATGTTGAATTTTGAATTCCAGACAGCCTCTTTGAGGCTGGTTAACATTTTTTAAAAGGGAGGGCAAGGTAATGGCAGCAAAGAAAGGGGCAAAGGCAAAGAAAAAGGTCGTAAAAAAAGGTGGAGCAAAAAAAAGCAGTGTAAAAATTGCTTGTTGTCCGGGGGGGGCGGGAGCAAGTAGGAGGTAAATCATTAATAAGTTTTAATTTCTACACAGGGAGGCTAAGTCCTCCCTGTTTTTTGCCTTAGGGGATTTATTTTAAATCATGCAACTCTCAAGATATTGTAAAATCTATCCTAAAAAAGACAAGTCTGAAACCTTCATCCTCTTTTCGACCAAAGAAGCATCAATTATCGAGGCAAACCGACCTTATATCGAAAGCATCAGGAAAAACAGGCTTCCCAAAAAAGAAAAAGAGGAACTTCTTGAGCTTGGAATAATAGTCGATGATCTTAAGAAGGAAAGAACCGAGATGCTCCATTTCGTGGATGATATTAATTCCATAAATAATATCTTCAGGGCGTATGTTGCCCTTAACCTTGATTGTAACCTTGCATGCAGATATTGCTTCGAAGGTACGAGGAAGGGCAAACATTATATGACAAAAGAGACAGCAGATTCATTCGTCGAATTCGTAAAGAGGAGGACAGCAGACTCAAAAGGAATTGATGAGATAAACCTTGTGTTTTACGGCGGCGAGCCGCTTTTAAGTTCTGAGATGATTATTTATATATCGAAAAGAATAAAAGAATTTGTCAAAAGGAAGGGAATGAATTATAGTTTTTCAATCATCACCAACGGGACACTGCTTACTAAAAAAAATGTTGATAAACTAAAATCTTTCGGTCTTAAGGATGTAAGTGTGACAGTAGACGGTCCTGAAAATATTCATAATTCATACAGGCCGTTCAAGTCAGGCAGGGGGAGTTTTGATGTTATCTTTAAAAATGTAAAAAAGGTTTGTGAAATAGTAGATATCCAGATCGGAGGAAATTATACAAAGGATAATTATTCTCGATTCCCTTTGCTTCTCGATTATATGATGGATAACGGTTTGACTCCTGATAAGGTATCGGATGTGAGATTCGATTTTGTGACAAAGGAAAGTGAAGGGGTTGCGCCGCCGGATTTCCGTGAAGGGGTTCTGTCTCTTAATGAACCGTGGCTTTTTGATGCAAATATTTTTTTAAGGGAAGAGATATTAAAGAGGGGATACAAGGCACAAAGGGTTATGCCTGTTGCATGTATGATCGAATTTAAAGAGAGGATGCTGATCAATTACGACGGGAGCATTTATAAATGTCCGGGGTTAATAGGCAGAAAGGAATTTTGCGTTGGTAATGTAAAGACAGGTATTAAAGACTACACAAAGTCCCACAACCTCTACAACTGGAAAAACGATGAGTGTCTCGATTGCAGTTACCTGCCTTTATGTTTTGGCGGTTGCAGGTATATGAAACTTGTTCGCGACGGGAATATGAATGGCGTTGACTGCAAGAAACCATTCTTCGATGCAACCCTCGAAGCACTGGTAAAACAGGATATAAAATACGGCCTGACAGATGGCAGTAAATAAGATAAAATAAATTTAAGTATGGGTGAATTCAGCCGATTAATGATACAATGCAGACATCGTTCAAAAATTTCTTTAACTCGATGGTTTATTGAAATTATCTTGAATCGCTGTATGGATAAAGATATTAGGAATAATCATCAGTTTAAGGTGCACTAAGGTATCGAAAAATAAATTTTTTCGCGACATCTGCACTTTTCTTAATGCATTTGGGGTTAATGATTACATGGCTGATTTTGTTTTATAAGAATGGGGAGGTCGTTAGTAAGGTGCCTCGATGATTAAGATCATACGGTTTAAAATTCTGATAATTACCGCTTCTCTACTGTTGCTGCTATGTCATGTTACGGCGTCCCGGGCTCAGGAAATAGT
>JAKAKQ010000285.1 GCA_021813425.1 Nitrospirota bacterium | reverse complement strand
CCTTGCAAAAACAGGGTACTATCCTGTTTTGACAGGCAATGCAGCATATAACAGGTCAGGAGAGAAATTTCCACTCGGCGAGGGATGGGACGCAGGAGTTACTTTGTCATTTCCTGTATTCAGCGGGTTCCTGACAAAATACCAGGTGGAAGAAGCAAAGGCAAATCTGAATGTGCTTAAGGCAAATGAAGAATCGCTGCGTCAGGATATCTTCCTTGAAGTCCGGCAGGCGTATCTGAATCTTCAAGAGGCCGAAGAAAGGATCCCCGCAGCAGAACTGGTTGTGAAGCAGGCAGAGGAAAATCTTGAACTCGCAAACGGCAGGTATGCGGCAGGCGTAGGCAGTCCCATTGAGGTGACGGATGCGCAAGTGGGATTAAGCAGTTCGAAATTATCTTACATACAGGCGCTCTATGACTATAAGATCGCGCTTGCAAATCTTGAGAAAGCGATGGGTGCAAGATGAAAAAAATAATTGCAGTTGTTGTTATCGTAATTATACTCGGCATCGCAGCATTTATTTTTATCAGGAGTAAAGAAAACGGGATAAAGTACAGGACGGAGAAGGTCGCAATGGGAAATATCGAGGCTTCCGTCACCGCAACCGGCACGGTGAATGCAGTGACTACGGTCCTTGTAGGGACTCAGGTCTCAGGGACAATAAAGAATATTTATGCTGACTTCAACTCCCCTGTAAAACAGGGCCAGATTATAGCGCAGATAGATCCTGCCACATTCGAGGCACAGGTTGACCAGGCGAGGGCGAATGTATTGTCGGCAAAGGCCAATCTCGAAAAAGCAGAGGCGACACTTGCAGATGCCAAAAGGACGTTTGACAGGAATAAACAACTTTTCTCAAGGGATCTTATTGCAAGGAGTGACGTTGACGCTGCTGAGACAAATCATGAGACGTCAAAGGCACAGGTGGCGGCATCAAAGGCACAGGTGGCTCAGACTGAGGCTGCCCTGAGGATAGCAGAGACGAACCTCAGGTATACAAGGATAGTCTCGCCTGTAAACGGGATCGTTGTATCCAGAAATGTGGATATCGGACAGACCGTTGCAGCCAGTTTTCAGACCCCGACACTTTTTTCTATTGCTCAGGACCTTACAAAGATGCAGATAGACAGCAGTGTTGCCGAGGCGGACATCGGAAGGATAAAGGTCGGCCAACCTGTCGAGTTCACTGTTGACGCCTACCCTGACAACCCTTTCAAAGGCAGTGTATCTGAAATCAGGAACGCGCCTATCACAATCCAGAACGTAGTTACCTACGATGTGGTTGTCAAGGTGGATAATCCTGAGCTTAAACTCAAACCCGGCATGACCGCCAACGTATCAATAATCATATCGAGTAAGAAGGACGTCCTCAGGATACCAAATGCAGCACTGCGTTTCCGGCCTTCTGAAATGCGCGGCAAGGCTGAACAGAAGGAAAAGGACAGCGGCGTATGGATCATCGATAACAAGAAGCCGAAACGCATTGAAGTGACCACAGGCATAAGCGACGGCAACTATACCGAATTGCTTTCAGACAATATAAAGGAGGGGCAGGAACTGATAATGGAGTCCGTCTCGAAACGTGCAAACCAGTCCCGTCCATCTGGTCCGAGAATGTTCTGATATGGCGCTTATCGAAGCACAGGAGATTACCAAGATCTACAGGCTCGGAGATATTGATCTGAAGGCATTATGCGCCATATCCCTGTCGATTGAAGAAGGTGAATTTATCGCTATCATGGGGCCTTCCGGATCAGGCAAATCGACCTTTATGAATATAATCGGGTGTCTTGACAAGCCGACGTCAGGGCTGTATATGCTGGGAGGCGCTGATATCGGCGGTCTCAACAGGGACGAGCTTGCGGCCATCCGGAACAAAAAAATAGGTTTTGTCTTTCAGGGATTTAATCTGCTTCCGAGGACCTCTGCCATCGAAAACGTCGAACTACCCCTCCTGTATAACGGTATCCCTGCAGCAGTGAGAAAGAAAAAGGCGGCGGCGGCACTGAAGACCGTGGGACTTGAAGGCAGGGAAAACCACCACCCGAACCAGCTTTCCGGAGGCCAGCAGCAGCGCGTGGCCATAGCCAGAGCGCTTGTAAATGATGCACCCATAATCCTGGCTGATGAGCCTACGGGGAATCTCGATACGAAAACGAGCGCCGAGATCATGAAACTTTTTGTTAAACTGAATAAAGAATCGAATATAACCATAATCCTCGTGACCCATGAGAACGACATAGCCTTATACAGCAGGCGCATAATAAGATTTCTGGACGGCTGCATTGTCAGCGACGGGTCAGTGGAAAAGCCGTGATGAATATATCCTCGACCATAAGGATCTCCTTCAGGGCATTAAAGGTGAATAAGATGCGCTCGGCCCTTACAATGCTCGGCATTATCATCGGGGTCGGGGCCGTTATAGCAATGCTTGCTGTCGGGACCGGAGCGAGCAAAAAGATGTCCGAATTTATTTCGAGCATAGGGAGCAACATCCTCATGGTTCTTCCCGGAGCAACCTCAGCCGGAGGTGTAAGAATGGGTGCAGGAACCCAGTCCACACTTACGTTGGGAGATGCCGAGGCAATACTGAAGGAATCCCCTGCAGTAGCTGATGTTGCGCCCATTCTGGGCGGGATTGCACAGGTTGTCTATGGCAATCAGAACTGGTCGACCGGTGTGACCGGCACAACACAAAGCATATTTACTGCAAGGGACTGGAATGTTGCTTCAGGCAGACTGTTTACAGAGCAGGATATCAAGGGCGCTGCAAAGGTTTGTCTCTTGGGACAGACTGTCGTCGACAACCTCTTTGGGAGCATCGATCCGATTGGCAAGTCGATAAGGATAAAAAAGATTCCATTTACTGTTATCGGTGTGCTTGAGGCTAAAGGCCAGTCTCCCTCGGGACAGGATCAGGATGATGTTGTTTATGTGCCTGTGACAACAGCACAAAAAAAACTTTTTGGGGCTGCGTTTCCGGGCATGATAAGGATGATGTACATAAAGGCAAAAAGCAGGGAGGACATCCCGATTGCTGAAAAACAGATAAACGAGTTGCTGAGACAAAGGCACCGCATCGGGCCAAGACAGGAGAATGATTTTACTATCAGGAATCTCACTCAAATCCTGCAAGCAGAGGAACAATCCAGAAAGTTGATGACATTGCTGCTCGGAGCCATAGCGTCTGTTTCCTTAATTGTGGGTGGGATAGGGATCATGAACATCATGCTCGTATCAGTCACCGAGAGGACGAGGGAAATAGGGATACGCATGGCAGTGGGTGCAAAGACATGGGACATAAGGCTTCAGTTCATTATCGAGGCCATCACCTTATCGTTAATAGGCGGCATAGTCGGGATTATTATCGGTGTCGCAAGTTCAAAAATACTGTCGTTTTTTGCCGGGTGGCCAACGATCGTTTCACCTTTTTCGATTTTCCTTGCCTTTGGATTTTCAGGGTTGGTGGGAATATTCTTCGGCTTTTATCCTGCATACAAGGCGTCCCTGCTGAACCCCATCGAAGCGCTCAGGTATGAGTGATATGCTTACTAATATGTGCATTGGTAAGATGACACATTTAAAATCTCCCCACACCCCTCTTTGCCAAAGAGGGGAATACACCCCTTAATCCCCTCTTCATAGAGGGGAATTATCCCTCCCTTTGGCAAAGGGAGGATAGGAGGGATTTTATGATTGAATGTCTTCATACAAATGAACTTTTTTTAAGTATCTTCGTTGATCTTGTATCTGCTGAGCTGTCCGCCGGATGTATCTTTTATCTTTATACTGAAGAGGGGTTCCTGTATTAATTCACCGCGGCAGACAGGGCATTTGCCCGGCTTTTTCAGCCTTTCCCTTTTCCTGAATACAAACCCGCATTTCCTGCACTCGGCAGGTATAACAATTAAGTCCTGTTTTTTTATATGGGCTGTCCTATGGATGTGTTCAAGATGCTCATAAACCTCTTTTTCAGAGACCCTGACCTCAGCGGATATTCCTTTGGCGGACAATGTCCTGCCTTCGAGCGCCGATACTATTTCCTGACGGATTGTCCCATGCCTTTCATCAGGTATAAAAGGCTCCTTGGATTTTTTCCCCACTTTATCAGGCCTTTTTTACGAATTCTCCGAAACCTGTCAGGACCTTCAGCCCGAGCCCCTGACTTTTTTCAGGATGGAACTGAGTTGCAAAGACATTGTCCTTCCATATCATAGATGTAAAGGTAACCCCGTAATCAGTTGTGGCGGCAATGATGCTTTTATCCTCAGGCACGACATAAAAAGAGTGAACGAAATAGAAGAACGAATTGTCAGGTATCTCAGAAAGTACAGGGGGCCTGTTGATAATATTTATATTATTCCAGCCCATGTGAGGCACCTTTCCCCCGAACTCCTCGAACCTGAATTTGACTACCTTCCCTTTAAAAATATCCAGCCCCCTGCATCTGCCGAACTCCTCGGATTCACTGAAAAGGACCTGAAGACCGAGACATATGCCGAGATATGGTTTGCCTTTTCCGATAGACCTCACAACAGCCTCTGTTAATGAAAGGTCAGAAAGATTTTTTATGCAGTCCCTGAAAGCTCCGACTCCAGGAAGTACTATGGCCCTGGCATTGTCTACAATCTTTGGATCAGAAGTGACAGTCGCATCAATGCCGACCTTCTTGAAACCTTTCTCAACGCTCCTGAGGTTCCCCATACCGTAATCAACAATAGCAATCATGTTTTATATTACTTTCACTCCTGTGAAATCGTCAACTTAAGAGGCTTATTAGACGGTTCATTCTCATGTGATAAGCTTGATAGTCCCCTGCATTCTGCTTAAGACTGTTCAATCTAACCAGGATTATTCATTAACTAGTGTCTGTTGCGGAAGCTATTATTTGTCACCCTGAACCCTTCGCTTTTTGTCATTCTGAAGGAGTGAAGCGACTGAAGAATCCCGCTCAGGACAGGCTCCATGAAGGGTCTCGCAACTCGTTGAGTTCATGAGATTCTTCGCTTTGCTCAGAATGACATTTAGTGTTTTCAGTGTTATCCGCAACAGAAACTAACTATTTATAAGCGGACAGGACATAGTATTTTTTCTCCTCGGCGAATCCGCAGAGGCGGACGCTCATTCCCGGTCTTCGACCTTCCCGATAGCTATCGGGACAAAATAAAACCGCTCAAATACTATGTCCTGTCCATATCTGGGAAAATTTATGAATAATGAGGGCTAAAATTATAATTAGTAAATAAGCTATTAAATTTTGCTTGTTATTTGAAATGAAATGTGATATAAAATCTACAATTTTAAAATGCAAAAAGGTGCTGATATGAGGAAACCGAGAGCAATTATTTATGATGATGATATCTCAATTCTGGGGATGCTCAAAAACTTTATTTCTCTTAGGGGTTATGAGGTAATAAGTTTTAGCGAGCCTGTAATATGCCCGGTCTATGAAAGGCATGAAGATTGCACTGAAGTATGTCCGTGCGCTGATGTTGTAATAACTGATTTTAAAATGCCGAAAATGAGCGGTGTAGAATTACTCCGGCAGCAGTTTCGAAGAGGATGCAAGATCGATATACGCAATAAAGCTGTTATCTCAGGCTATATGGACGATGATGTTAAACAGAAGATTAAAGAGCTTGGCTGCTCATCCTTTCAGAAACCTTTTAAATTGTCTGAACTTTCCGGCTGGCTCGATGAGTGTGAAAAACGCTCTGATTTATCACAGCCTCTGAGTGGAATCGAGAAGAGAAGACATATCCGTCATCCTTATCATAACCGGATAGAATATTACTGTTATCATCATAATATTTCAGAAGTTTCAAAAAGTATCAACCTGAGCGAA
>JAKAKQ010000184.1 GCA_021813425.1 Nitrospirota bacterium | reverse complement strand
GATATATTAGAAGAAGGGGGGGGGGGTAAGGGGGACTGTATTCTTTCCGCCTCTGTTTAAATAATTTTCTACCGAGGAGGAATAAGGTGAATATTGCAAGGCTTTGGTTCGCTTACCTCTTTATTTTTTATTCTTCTTTTTTTATCGCTACTCAATCCTTTTCTGCCGAATCAATAAATAAGACAGAAAATACTCTCGATGATCGCGGAAGAAATATATGGACTGATTCGGAGGGGATAACCCACGTTGAGATTAAGCAACCGGGCAATGATACAAATGAAAACAGTTACATCCCCACCTCTTCCCCGGGGCGGGCTATTGTTTCATCCCCCGGAGCAGAAACAACTTCTTCAGAAAAAATTATTTACACGGGGCCCCGAGGCGGAAAATATTATATCAATCGCAACGGCAATAAGACATACATCAAAAAAAGATGACTTCCGTGATACAATATATTTGCCTGATTACAAGGAGGAAAACAGAGTGAATATAATAAGAGGAATAGGGATACTGTTTATTATTGTTTTTGTTCAATCTGTTGCAGCTTACGACATACCTGAAGATAAAAAATATTCTCCCGAACGAGACAAAAAGCTTTTAAAAATAATGCGGGGGGCGGAAGATAAGACAGGAGAATACTTTTCTATTTCAAAACTCGACTTTAAAAAGATAAGGGGTTATAAGGTCGAGGGGAGTTTGTGGTCTAACGAACAATGGTCTTATATTATAGAAATAAAAAATAAAACCTCAAAGAAAGTGACCTGTAATTTTGTATTTTTGAATGCATATGATTCAAGTGGTTTTCTTCTCGATAAATACTTATTGTTCACAGGGACCCTGTCCTCACTTGGGGAAGTGGCTAAAAAGTCGGATATGTTTTTTATTAAGTTTTCAGATATTAATGATATCTCCTCGGCGGATATAACGGCAAACTGCTTTTTTAGATAAAAATCAAGCGTACCTTGTCGCCGAAGAAGATCAATAAATAAAAATAAAATAAAGGAGACTAATATATGAATTTTTCTCTGAAAGCTAAATTACCATTGGTGCGATTGGGGAAGCCGACTGAAGGTGATGGTTATGTGATTGTGGCGAGAGATCTTTTGCAGGGAGTTGAGACACTCTCCACTTTACAGAATATTCCTCCGAGGAGTTGCGCATTGATTGCCGCACATGCTTTGGAGTGTGCCCTTAAAGCTTTCTTGTGGCATAAAGGAAAGAAAACGGAGATTCATAAACCCAAGGTTCGGCATGATCTAATAGCTCTGTGGACTATGGCATATAAGGAAGGTCTGAGTATTTCAGCGGAACCGCCGGATTGGTGCAGGATACTCAGCGAAGGCCACGGACCGAATTATTATTTTCGCTATCAGGAGGGAGAAAAGGGGGAAATAGTTCACGGCGGAAGTACGCCCGCGATGATTCCTATGGCGGCTGAGTTAAAGAAACTGTTCGAACTTGTGGATCGTACCGTTAAGAGCTAATAATAATGGGGGAGAAAGCCTCTATCGAAAATAGAATAGGGACACATCCCATTTTTAAATATAATTCCTTCCTGGCTCAAAACCCCGGAGCAACTTTTCTCTCGTTCCACCTGATGAACTGTTCTGCCGAGTATATTCTTTACAATCAAAAAAAGGGATGTGTCCCTATTTAATTAATTGTTGTCATTTAATTTCAGGACAAGGGAAAAGACTTTTAGTCTCAGGAATCGATCTGCTCCTGTGTTTCCCTGGAATGGATTTCGAGATGAACAAGCCGTGCTGAAAGCATGCCGAGAATTTCATTCTCCTGTGTCTCAGATATCCCTGGTGTCTCTAACTGGTTAAGCAAACTCAGGATGATGAGACATTCCTCCTTAAGTTCGCTTAGAAGTGTTCCCCTCAGTCTATCTTTTGTCAGCATTTTACTCCTCCAGCTTTTTCATTGCCTTTTCGATCTGTTTCTCAAAAGCTGTTATTTCTTTTTCCCAGTGGGATATGCATCCTTTATCCGGGAAAGAGTTTTGTTTTTCTAAAGCAATTTTATTTTGATGAATAGCTATCTGTTCTCTAAGACTTTCTATCTTTTTCCGCAATTTCCCTTTTTTCATAAGCCGTTTTGCATAATCAATTATATAATTAAACTTAGGATAAGGACAATAGAAAAAAGGTTTCAGCAGTGCCGGAATATGGCAATAACTTTGAGACACTCCCTGTCCGCATTTAGGAGAAAATAATTGAATAAAACAATGAGGCTGGATTTACTCTGTTAGAAGATCTTGTCCCTTCTGACAGGAAGGCTCAAACGGGTCATTAAACCCGGTGTTACAGAGACTGCTTCTGGATTCCCGACAAGCGGGGATGACAACCATTGGAACAGAGTTCTCTATGAATAATCCGGGCTCAGACGGCATCCGCAGAATTCTCTTTTAATCGGCTGAAACTCATAGTAGACTATAAACAGGTTTTTATTTGAACAAAAAAAAAGGAGAGATTGCCATGAAAGCGCTCAGGATTTTTATTGTATTGGTTTTTATCATCGGGATATGCCTTGCTTCAGCTAAAATCGCGGGTGCCGAAGAAAAGCAGGGGTTGAACCCTTCGGTCAGTTTAAAAGATAATCTTGTGTCCAACACCGGCAAGCGTGTCAGCATCATGATATCTTCGGGTCAATCCGTGGAAGGTATAATTGAAAAGGTCGGCGACCATTTCGTGCATATCGCGAAGCTCAGCGGCAAGGAATTCTACGACGCTGTTGTACGGATTGACAGGATCGATGCCGTGATCTTCAAGGCAAGGTAAGGCAGTGTGATTTAAGATGGAGAGAGAGGATCAGGAAATGCAAGAGAAACGTTTGGACGACCTTCTGATTCAGGCTGCCCGGGATCAGGATTTCGATAATGATTACGTGGCACACGGCTGGGTCTTATCTTGAGGCCGATGTGGAGGAAAGATGTCTACGGAAAATCCGACTGAATTGAATGACCAGGGCACAGACCTCTATGCAGGCAAAAAGTTCGGTGATGCCCTGGCCTGTTTCGAAAAGGCCCTTGCTTTGGAGCCGGGGTATGGGAAGGCATGGATGAACAGGGCAAATTGCCTCTTCAGCCTCGAGCGGTTCGAAGAGGCGCTCCATTCCTACCGGAGGGCTGTCGATGTTTCCCCGCTCTTTGCAGAGGGCTGGTTTTCGAAGGCTGTTGCCGAGCAGAAACTCGGCCTGTCTGCAGAAGCAGTCGCTTCATTCCAGATGTTCCTTGCGCTGGCTGACCAGCAGAACCACAGGGATTTCATTCGGGATGCAACACAGTCCCTGAAGGACCTGTCTGTTCAGGGATTCAGGACAAAGGACCCCCAGACCTGCCTCTGGATACTGAAAGGATACCGGCTAATGGCAGAACAGAAACAGTTTGATAAGGCGATACTCTGTTTCGATAATGCCCTTTCGCTTTATCCCCGGTATGCCCTGGCATTCCATTATAAGGCGGGATGCCTTGCCGCACTGAACCGGTTTGATGAAGCCATTGCCTGCTGGAAAAAAGCAGTTACTGCAGAACCAAACAACGCCATCTACTGGTTCAGCCTGGGGGTGATGTACGGGAAACAGCGCTCATTTGATGCAGCACTCGCAAGCTATACGACTGCTACCGGGATAGATCCGTTCCACATGGAGGCGTGGAACAACCTGGGAAGGGTGCTCGGCATGCTCCGCCGTATTGAAGAAGCCGTGGAATGTTTCACAAAGGCTCTTGAGATCTGTCCTTCCTCTGCAGTCACGTGGTTCAACAAGGCCCTTCTTGAGGATGCTGCAGGGATAAAAGAGGCGGCCCTTTCATATGCACAATTCACCAATCATGCCCTCTCTTTTCCTGACAGGTTTCGCGAACAGCTCGCACATGCCGGGAAACGTCTTGACGAACTTATGCCGCCAGTCCCGATCGAATCCACTTTGCCGCAGGGACAGGCGACCGGCAGCGAGATTAACGGGAAACCTGAAACAGCGGTATCTCCCGGTGCTGCAGAGGAGTCGCTCGCATGGGCGAACAGGTCATACGACCTTCTTTCCCGGGGGGACCATGCAGAGGCTTTGAAATGCGTTGACCGCGCACTTCTGCTCGATAACCGTAATGATCTTGCCTGGATAAACAAAGGGGCCATATTGTATAACACCGCATGGATCGATCATGCAGCATACGAATTTGATCACAGCAGAATGAATGATGCGCTGGCATGTTTCGATACCGCTATCGGCCTCAACCCGTCTGAGCCGCTTGGGCATCTCAATAAAGGACTCTGCCTCAATGACATGGGGAAATACTCGGGTGCAGTGGCCTGCTTTGATACGGTGATTTCGCTTGACCCGCGGAATGCGACTGCCTGGTGTCATAAGGGCAACAGCTTACGCGCTGCTGGAAATTATGAGGAGTCTGTTAATTGCTGCAATAAAGCGATACAACTTGATCCCCGGTTCCCTCTCCCCTGGTACTTTAAGGCTGTTTCACTTATGGAGATGGGAAAAAAGAAGGATGCTGTAATGTGTTTCGGCGGATTCCTCAATCGGGAGACCGACCCTGCATCTGTCCTTGCCCAGGATGCCCGGAAAAGGATTGCCAGGCTCGGGACAGTATGATAGTGACCTGCTCCCTGACAGTGAAATAGGACATTTTCATTTTGCGTTGACAAAGGCAATTCGCGTTATTGACATATTTGTCAATTCTTTTTTATAATTAAACCAAATTACCGATAAGAGCAAACTGCCTGTAAAGGTAGGGCGCAAAGCTACCGGTCCAGTTTAATGGACAGCGGGGTTGCCGAAGTAATACTACTTAGGAAAAAAAGCCCAATCCTTTATAGGATTGGGCTTTTTTTTGGGGGAAAAAGGAGATGGTATGGAAGGATTCAAGGAAAAACGGATGCATGAACGGGTGCCCTACTCGGCCCCATTGCAGTTTACTATCTTGTTCATGCAGTCATCTGAGTTAAAACGGGTAGATTCTAACGGCGAGATTATTGACACCAGCCTGTCCGGTCTGGGTATCAGGACTGAATTCCCGCTTGAGGCAGGGCATATTGTAGAATGGGAGGACCAACATCAAAAAGGCAATCTGCATATAGCCATGGTAAGATGGTCACAAAGACTGGACAACCATTATAGGGTAGGTCTAAAGTTCGTCTGAAAATATTCTTATAGCGGTTCCTTTTTTGAGGATGGGCTGTTCGGATTCAACTTTTCCCATCTGTACCAGAATGTCTTATAACTCATGCCGAGGAGTTTTGCAGCCTTTGCCACAACTCCGTTCGACCGGGACATCGCCTTTCTCATGAGATCCTTTTCAAGTTCTTCGAAATTGATCCCGTCAACCGGGATATCAATATCAAAAGCCTCTGCCGATTGAGGCATCCTGAGTTCGGTCTTTATGTCATTTAACCTTATAGTATCCGTTTCACTCATCAGAACAGCCCTTTCTGTAACCGATTCGAGCTGTCTTATATTTCCCGGCCAGTTATATTCCGAGATGCCTTTCATTGCAGCCGGTTCAATATCCTTCACCCTCTTGCCGAATTCACGATTGTATTTGTTCATGAAAAACCCGACAAGTTCAGGGATATCGCTCTTCCTTGCGCGAAGGGGCGGCAGTTCTATCGTAACCACCTTGAGCCTGTAGTAAAGGTCTTCCCTGAAATTTCCTTTTACCAGTTCCTTTTCGAGGTCTTTATTGGTTGCTACTATTATTCTTACATCAACCTTTATGGAATCTTTTCCACCGAGCCTCCTGATCTTCTTGTCCTGCAGTACTCTTAAAAGTTTTGACTGCATCATAAGAGGAAGGTCGCCGATCTCGTCAAGAAAAAGAGTGCCGCTGTTTGTTGCTTCGAACAGACCTATCTTTCTTGAGGCAGCGCCTGTAAATGCGCCTGGTTCATAG
>JAKAKQ010000183.1 GCA_021813425.1 Nitrospirota bacterium | reverse complement strand
GCTTTGTAATATCTGCCACAGCACTGATTACATAACCATGCAGCCTAAATTTTCAAAGGCTGTATGGACAACTGAGGTGGACAAGATGATAAAGGTGATGGGTGCGCCTATAAATGGAGAGGATGCACGGGTAATAATAAACTACCTTGCCGCAAACTACGGCACAGGAAATTAAAAAGGAGGAGAGGAAATGAAAAAGGTTCCAGCGATAACTGTCTTGGTAATGGCTGTGAGTCTATTTGCTGCTTCCGGTTTTGCAAAGGAAACCCCAAATGGGAAATCAGGAGAGGCCCTGTTTAAGGAACATTGCTCCATGTGCCATCCTGACGGCGGTAACATCATTAACCCTAAGAAGACCCTGCACAAAAAAGATCGTGATGCAAATAATATCAAAAAGGCAGAGGATATAGTAAAGAAAATGAGGAACCCCGGACCGGGCATGACAAAATTTGATAAGAAGACCGTCACGGATAAGGATGCAAAAGAAATAGCAGGATATATCCTCAAGACCTTCAAATAACCGGCAGGGGATATAGGGCATAAAAATGCTGTTGTGCTGATAATCAACAGACATGGTCTGGAAGGAGGCGCTATGACGGTATCACAGGCAAAGGCATAACTGTAACGGCTGTCACACGATCCTCGGAGGTTACCATGTTTAAAAATATCTTTTACGCGGTGTTTCTTTTTACTTTCTTATTGCTGATAGGTCCTGAGAGAACCTTTGCCGAAACCAATTTAATTGTTTTGGAATCACCTCATTCTTTCGATAAGACCGTCAAGGCCATTGAACAGGCAATTCGACCTAATAATATGGGGATTACAGCAAAGATTAACGCACAGGCTAATTTGGCGAGAGCAGGAATCAAAATCAGAGGAAACCAAATTTTTGAAATTTTCAGGCCCGATTATGCCAAACGTATTTTTGATCGAAATCTCCAGGCCGGGATTGAGCCGCCTCTACGGATTTATATCTACGAAGACGGAACTAAAACCTTTGTTGTCTATCGAAAGCCTTCTTCCATCTTCAAACCTTACGATGATCCTGTTTTGATGGATATTGGAAAGAAGCTAGATTTAATTTTAGAAAAGATCATAAAAACAGCTTTTAGTACGGCGCATGGCAAAGGAGTCGCAGGGGAAACAGAATGAAGTTCTTATCTTTAAGGGTTCTGCTCATGCACAGGAGATATTCCGCACGTCAAATGGACCTCGCCTGACCAATGCGATTCTGGAGCGCCTTATCAGGCGTGCGCAACGGGTCAAATGAGCATGTATCATGTATATTGTTTATTGAAGATTCAGGGAATGGCTGACAAACAAGGGAGGAGAATTATGAAGAGGGAAATGAGTATCGTAGCAATGGCGGTCTTTGGACTTTTAGTTTTTTTACTGATGGTCGGTCAAACTGCTGTCTGGGCTGAAGACGGATCTGGAACAACAGAAAATACTAAGCCGCCATTGCAGATTACGAATCAAACAGGGATTAGAGTGGTTGCTCAAATCAATTATTCGGACACCCTGCCGAACGGTATAAGCAAGCAGGTCATGGCTGTTAAAAATCTCTATGACCAGTATACTGCCCTTGGCATGAAGCCCGGGAAGGACTATGAGATTGTTATGGTCTTCAGGGCTGACGGGGCCCAGTTTCTATTGACCGACGAGGCGTATGACCTTAAGGTAAAGCAGCCTCATCCCAAAGGCAATCCCAACAAGGCGATGATTGAAGGCATGTACAAAGGCGGAGTGAAAATGTACGAGTGTCATGTGGCCATGAGATTGAAGGGCTATAAACCGGAAGACATATTTCCTTTTAGCCGCATCGTGGTTTCCGGCATCGGGGCAGTAGTCGATTTCGAAAAATCCGGCTACCTGCCGATAACTCCGTGATAAGGAGTAAACTGCAGGTATTTTCAGGTTAACAGACTTTTAAAAAATGAGGAGGATTTATGCAAAAGACTATTGAAAATCTCACGAAGGCATTTATCGGTGAAAGCCAGGCAAGAAACCGGTACACATTCTATTCAAAGATAGCACAGGAAAAGGGGTTAGATCAGATTTCGGAGATTTTTCTTATCACGGCAGACAATGAAAGAGAACATGCGAAGTGGTTGTTCAGGTTGATCAATGAGCTGAAGAAAAAAAGCAATGAGAATCTGAACGAGATAATCGTTGAAGCAGCAGCCCCCACAGTGCTTGGAAGTACCGCCGAGAACCTCAAGGCGGCAATCGCAGGAGAACATTATGAATATGCCAAAATGTATCCTGAATTTGCGGATATTGCCGAGAAAAAGGGATTCCCTGAAATTGCCAGACGCTTAAGGGCAATCGCTAAGGCAGAGGAACATCACGAAGAAAGATACAAAAAATTATTGAAGGAAGTCGAAGGAAGCACGGTATTCAAAAAAGACAGAAAGGTCTACTGGGTCTGCAGGAAATGCGGCTATATCCATGAAGGTGAAGTCCCGCCGGGAAAATGTCCTTCCTGCGATCACGAGTTGAAGTATTTTCAGGTTAAATGCGAAGAATATTAAAGGAGAACGTATGATTTCGAAGATTCTTGTGGCTACGGATGGTTCAGAGACTGCAAGGAAAGCCACTATGTATGCGGTCGATCTTGCAAAGCAAACTGGTGCTTCTCTGACATTGCTCAGCATAATCGATAAAGGTTTATTTCTAACCCAGTCTATCCCTCTGCCGTGGCGACCCCTACCCATCTAATAGAACCAGTTGAGGATTACCTGAAACAGGCTGCTGAAACCTACATCGAAGAGGCTGAAAGACTGTGCAGGAAAAATAATATCCAGTCAAAAAAGGCTGTCAGGGCAGGGCATCCGGTTGAGGAGATTATAAAGGAGGCTGGCGCATCAAAAGCCGACCTGATTATTATGGGTTCCCACGGCAAAAGCGCTATGAAAGCAGCAGTTCTCGGTAGCATCACCTAAGGAGTCATTCATGAGGAGACGAAGGTTCCTGTGCTCATCGTGCGGAGAGGCTGATAGCGGGCATCTCGTGTTCAAGCATCCCTTCGAGAGAGGAGGTCGAAGAACATGCACTGGCGAATTTATGAACGGGGAATGGAGTTTGGATGGCTGTTTATAATCATCTTCTCGGTATTGGTTATCCTGGGGATTGTCCATCTGATCAATCTCCTTTCGGGAGAGAAAGGAGCGAGACAGCAGGGGGAATCACCGTTAGACATTATCAAGAGACGATATGCAAAAGGAGAGATAACGAAAGATGATTTTGAAAAAATGAAGAGGGACCTTACAAAAAATAAAAAAAGAAAAAAACAATAAAACGGGGAACTGGTTTTGCAATGCCCATTGCAAAGAAGATATAGAATGGAGGGCCTTTGTGAACCTAAAAGTAAAAAGCACATCTGAATATAAAAAAATCTCTCTGGAAGAGACGCAGGCCTTTCTCGAAGCATCTATAGACGGTCTTTCAGAGGCCGACGCAGGGAAGCGCCTTGAGATATTCGGGTATAACGAAATAGTAGAGGAAAAGAAGAATCCCTTTCTCGAATTTTTGCTGCGTTACTGGGGACCCATGCCGTGGCTGCTGGAGCTTGCAATGGGGCTTTCATTTATATTAAGTCATTATCTCGAAGGGATAATAATCTTTGTGTTGCTCACGGTAAATGCCGTCATTGGCCAGGTGCATTCACGCGGTTCCCAAAAAGCAGTCGAACTCCTCAAGAAGAAGCTGGCGATCAAAGCGAAAGTATTGCGTGATGGCAAGTGGGTTATGAAAGAGGCTAAAGAGATCGTACCCGGAGACATCATTGCCGTCGGACTCGGTGATATCGTGCCGGCCGATGCCAAAATTATAAGCGGCGGGCTTTCCATTGATCAATCAGCCCTGACCGGAGAATCCCTCTGCCTGTAGAGGCACACCAATCCGACATAATCTACTCGAGTTCGGTAGTGAGGCGTGGAGAGGCCAGGTGCGCGGTAGTCAATACCGGAGCAAACACATACTTCGGCAGAACAGCGGAACTGGTGAAAACAGCAAAGCCGAAGTCCCACCAGGGGGAAGTGATGATGACTATGGTCAGATATATGATGTATCTGGGTATAGCGGCATTGGTTTTAATTTTGGCGTACGGTGTGATTATGAGATTAGAAGAACATATCGTTAATATGCTGACCCTGGCTGTAATCTTCCTTATGGGCGCGGTCCCTGTAGCCCTTCCGGCAGTGCTCACCATAGTCCAGTCCGTCGGAGCAATGGAGCTTGCAAAAAAAGGAGCGCTCGTGACCAGACTCGATTCGATCGAGGATGCCGCTTCGATAGACGTCCTCTGCTTCGATAAGACAGGTACGATAACCCAGAATAAATTATCGGTTGCCGAAAGTATGCCATTCTCCGAATTTACGAAAGAGGATGTTGTCACCACAGCCGCCCTGTCCTCACAGGAGGAAGGGATGGACATCATAGACCTTGCGATTATTGAATATGCTAAAGGCATGAGAATCGATTTCAAGGCTTACAAACGGATCTCCCATCTTCCCTTTAATCCATCAATTAAGAGGAGCGAGGCAATAATCGAGGTCGGCGCAAAGCATTTTAAAGCGGTTAAAGGCGCAGCGCAGATAGTCATATCCATGTGCCGGGGTATTGATAAAGAAGACATGGAGAAGGTAAACGGGATCATAGAAGAGTTTTCCCGGAAAGGATACAGAACGATAGCAGTTGCCCGTTCGGAAGGCGACGACCTTGATAATCTTAAAATCGCAGGATTGCTGTCATTGGCTGATCCACTCAGGCCGGACTCAAAAAGCATGATAGAACAGGCAAGAAAGCTGGGAATAAAGCCGATAATGCTTACCGGTGATAGCATGGCCATAGCTAAAGAGATAGCCCTTCAGGCGGGGATCGGCGGAAACATTATCAGTATGGCGGATATCGGGGGCTTGAGCGAGGATGAGCAGATAAAGGTTGTCGGAGAGAGCGACGGTTTTGCCGAGATATATCCCGAGGACAAGTATAAGATTGTGAAACTTCTGCAGTCCAGGGGTCACATGGTGGGGATGACCGGAGACGGGGTCAACGATGCGCCGGCGCTCAAGCAGGCTGAGATGGGGATAGCGGTGAGCAATGCTACCGACGTGGCAAAAGCGTCTGCGAGCGTGGTACTGACCGAACCGGGTATAAGCGTGATAATCAATGCAGTAACAATAAGCAGGCAGACCTATCAAAGGATGCTGACATGGGTCATTAATAAGGTTACGAAGGTCATAGAATTCGTCGGCCTGCTGACCCTGAGCTTTTTCTGGCTCCATCAAATCGTGCTCTCACTCCTTGGGATGTCGCTGCTTGTATTTGCAAACGATTTCGTAACCATGTCTCTGGCAACCGACAATGTAAAACATACGCCTAATCCGAACAAATGGAATGTGAAGCACATTACTCTTGCGTCGCTCGTTCCTGGCATGCTTCTGGTTATGGAGGGCATGTTTGTCATCCTGATGGGCATGAAATATTTTCATCTTGAATGGGAGAAGCTGCGCACCCTGGTAATGCTGAATCTGATATTTAACAGTCAGTTCAGAGTATTGATCGTGAGAGAGAGAAGGCACTTCTGGTCGTCGCTTCCGGGCAGGGAATTACTGATCTTGAGCTCGACAACCATCATCGGATTTGCACTGATGGGCTTATACGGCATTCTTATTCCTTCTCTGAACCTGTATCAGACCCTCGTTGTTTTAGGATTCTCAGTTGTATTTACGCTTGGCATTGACTTCCCTAAGTATTATGCATTCAGGAGATTCGGATTGTAGCAAGCCGGGGATGCCAAAGAGGAATAGCGTTAATACCGTCCAGATTCTAAACACCTCCCTGCTTTAACCCATATAACAAATAAAACCCTTTTAAATCAATAGGTTGTCTTAAGCAAATCTCATAAGCTGCCTCTATTTAACTGTTCATAATCTTAACACTCAAATTCCCCCTCCAAAATTATCCTTTAAATTCAATGTGTTATATCAGGCATTGTTCATGCTTTTACTAAATACAGTAATAGAAGGATCAGGAGGTAACAATGAGGAAACAGCTTTTATTCGTCACAGCCCAGAATGAAGATTTTGCTGAGGGGTTTTCTTATGCGATCGACCTTGCAAGGGCAATGAAGGAGGATATAACAGTCCTTTTTGTCCAGAAAAAAAATCTGATGGAAAGATTTGAAGACATGATGACTGCAATTACTTTTGCTGAAGCAGGGGAACACGAAACAGCGAGGGAGATACTTGCTGAGGGGGATATAAAAAAAGACAATGAGTCTGATAAAAAACTCAGACATCTTGTAAAAAGGTGCAGCGAAGCTGATATCAACGTGGATTCGCATACTGTATCAATGGATGCAATTTCAGCAGTGAAAGACTTCCTTAAACGCAAGAATGGCATTGACATGGTTCTGTTAAGTCCGAGCATAACAGCGAACGGGAATGTCACTGCAAAGGAACTTAACAGGCTTGTAAGAACAGCTTCAAAACCTATTGTAACAATGGCAAAACACTCATATGCTGCATAAAAAAATTGAAGCTGCTTATAAATGCCAATATGTCATTCCCGTGACAACGGGAATCCAGAAAATACGACTGGATTCCGGCTTAATGACTGCCGGAATGACAGATAACAGAGTTTATGGACAGACACTAATTAACATTAGAAAGAAGGAGAATTTTTAAAATGTATCTTTACTTGCCGGTAGCGTTAACCAGTATTAATATTTTTATACCCATCGGGCTTGGACTTGCAGTCGGGCTGCTTTCAGGCCTCTTTGGGGTTGGGGGTGGTTTTTTAATGACACCCCTTTTGATAATGTTCGGCATCCCTTCAACTGTTGCTGCTGCTACAGACTCCAATCAGATTGTGGCAGCTTCAACGTCCGGGACATATGCGCACTGGAAAGTTGGGAATGTTGATTTCAAGATGGGATTGTATCTTCTGATAGGCGGTTTTATCGGCGGACTTTTTGGCGTACAGGCTATAAAAGTTCTCAGAGCAACAGGCAATGCTGATTTTGTCATAAAGATGACCTATGTATTAATGCTTGGAATAGTTGGCACATACATGTTTATTGAAAGCCTTGCAAGCATGAAGAAAAAGAAAACAGAAGAGGTAAAGACAGAAAAAGAATCCATAATGGGAAGATTTCTGAAATCCCTGCCTTTACAGACACACTTTGAAAAATCAGGTGCGACCCATTCTTTGCTTATACCTATTGTATTCGGAGGGTTCGTGGGGATACTCGCTGCCATAATGGGCGTGGGCGGTGGATTCCTGATGGTGCCTGTAATGGTGTATATCCTGAGAATGCCGATGCATGTTGTTGTAGGCACAAGCCTTTTTCAGATATTATTTAACTGCATTGAGGTTACATTCCTTCAGGCATACACAAATCATAATGTTGATTTCATTCTCGCAGTTCTTCTGCTGCTTGGTTCAACAGTCGGGGCGCAGGTCGGAGCAGTCTTCGGCAGGAAACTAAAGGGAGAACAGCTCAAGATAATTCTTGCAGTAATAGTGCTTTTAGTTACCGTAAAGATAATCTTTGAACTCACTTTAAGCCCATCGATATTTTTAGCACAGGCGGGAGGACACTAATATGGCAGGGCAAAGAATAATTGGTAAAAAACGTAGTGAATCGACTGCTTTTGCCGTTATTTTATTTCTTAGTTTTTTGTTAATCGGTGTGATAGCATTGTTTTTTATCCTGATAAATGATGCCGCGGCAGAATTGACTGCAAATGTAAACCACAACCACATAAAAATAGATTTCTTCTATCATGGCAGCTCTGTAAGCGTAGGCGGGATATCAGAACCGGATACAGATTTGATTATCAAGATAACCTCTCCTGAGGGACACGAGGTTCTGAAACAGAAGGGAAAGGTGGCAGGTCTCCTATGGATGAACACAGGGACATTAAAGTTTGAAAATGTTCCCAATCTTTATTCTGTTCACAGCACTAAAAAGATTGATGAATTGCTGTATCAAGAGGAGATGGACAAATATGCGATAGGTTATCCTGCGCTTGAAAAGCATGTCGAAATATCTCCGGTCTCGAAAGAAGAGGAGAAGAATAGGTGGTTCAATGAGTTTGTTAAGCTTAAAGAATCTTCAAAATTATATATGAGTTCTTCCGGTAAAATTACGACCACATTGAAAGACGGTAAACAGTATTATTACATCCTGACAGACTGGCCTTATCAGGCTCCCCCGGGTGATTACATTGTAACTGTGTACGCCGTAAAGAACAGAAAGATTACCGAAAAGACAGACGCAAAAGTACAGGTGGAGCAGGTCGGCATTGTAAAGACCCTTTCCAACATGGCAAAGAAAAAGGGCGCTTTATACGGCGTCATATCTATAGTTGCAGCGCTGATAGCAGGGTTTGGCGTAGGCTTAATATTCAGAAAAGGCGGAGGTGCGCATTAATTATGTATGAGACAATATTAGTAGGGTTCGACGACTCACTGCCAAGCAAGGCAGCGCTTATTGAGGCCTCAAACTGGATAAAAAACCACGGCGGAAAAGTTATCCTTGTCCATGCAGTTTATTTTGATACAGAGGAGTTCGGGATCGCTCCTGAGCAATTAGAAAAACGTCTGAAAGTGGGGGAAAAAGTATGTGTTCAGACAAAAGAGATGATAACCTCCGAGTTCGGGATAGAGGTGCAATCTTTACTCTGCGAGGGCGACCCCCCGGAAGTCATTGTCGACATCGCAAGGGAAAAGAAGGCAGACCTTATCGTACTGGGCACATACGGCAGAAAAGGGTTAAACAGGCTTCTGATGGGAAGTGTGACATCACATGTTATTGTCAATTCTCATACTGACGTCCTTGTGGTTAAGAAGCAGTGCAGCGAATGCACCGGAAGTTATAAATCGGTTCTTGTTCCATTTGATGGATCAGAATTCAGCAAAAGAGCACTTGTTCGCGCCTGCGAGTTATCAAAAGTGGATAATGCAGAGATTACCGCTCTCTATGTCATCCCCCGTTATGAAGAGATGATAGAGTTTTTCATGACAAATTCGATAAGGAAGAGTCTTCTTCTCGAGGCTCAGAAAATCATGAATACGGCAAAAGAGATTGCTTCAGGGCATGGGGTTTCGATCAAGACAATGATAGAAGAAGGCCAGTCAGGAGAAAAGATTATAGAGACTGCTAATAAGCTAAAAAACGATCTGATAGCCATGGGAAGCTATGGGTGGAGAGGCGTTAACAAGGCTATTATGGGAAGCACTGCGGAAAGGGTGATAATCAATGCCCCCTGTCCGATACTTGTAGTGAGGTGACAGAAAATGAAAGGGTACAGGAAGGTTCTTATAGCTGTGAATGGTTCCAAAGATGTCCTTGTTCAGGGCTTAAGACTTGCCTATGACGAAGAATGCTGGGTAACGGTTGTTAAGGTAATGCCCCCTAATGAAGGCGATCTGAACCTTACAGGAATAAAAAATATAGAGGATGTTATAGACGGAGGTAGAGCAAAAGCTGTTTCTGAAATGCAAGATATAGCAAGATCTGAAGGTGCTCTGGTAAAGACACGGCTTGAGGAAGGCGAGGCGTATAAGAAAATTATAGAAATTGCAGAAGAAGAAAAATGTGACATTATAATAATGGGAACACAAAAAAGAAATTGGCTAAAAAGACTCATTGGAGACAACACTGTCGAGAAGGTCATTCATCAGGCGCCCTGCCCTGTGCTGGTAGTTGGATCATAAAAGACGTGTCTGACCATGCAGGGTATCGTGATCACCTGCACTAACCTTACAGAACAAACCAAATAGAGAAAGGAAGTCTATCTTTAAGATATGATTTGCAACTTAATCATGCAAAACAATAAATTTGAGAGGCTGATTAAAAGGGGAATTATAAGTCGGAAGGTTTTTGATGAAATTATAGAAGAATCAAAAATTTCGGGGAAATACATTGAAGAATTGCTCATAGAAAAAAGCATCCCCAAGCATGAGATACTATTCTGCCTTTCCGAATATTATGGTTATCCTTTTGTGGAATATGACGAGAGTGTCATGGCTTCCTATTTTCTTACAATGCGTCTGGATATGGAGAGGCTTAAAAAAGCCCTTTGGTTTCCGCTCTCGCTCAGGCAGGATAAGACCGAGGTAATTGCATATGCTCCTGACGACCCTTCGGTCGTTGCAGACATAAAGAAAACCCTCGGAGTTGAAAGGATCAATTTCATAATTGCCCTGCCTCATGACCTTATCAGGATTATTGAACATAATTTTGACGTCAATCTCGAGTTCCCTGCTTCTGCAGGCAGGACGCCTCTGGCTAAGGGAAGAACATTCCTTGCAGAAAGGCGCTCCATGTTCGCATGCTACAGGACATCATTTGCAAAGGGAAGAACAGGTCTTGCATTTCTCCGGACAGGCATATCTTTTATGACAATTGCTCTGGTACTTTTAAGGGTCTTTGGCATAGGATATCTGACGATTTTTGAAGCAGCGCTTTTGATTGCCGGTATTGTAATGACATTTGACGGGCTTAAATGGTATATGCCGTCCCGGAAAACAGGAAAGAAACATCTCGATTGTTCGCCTACCGAGCCGACATGGGGAACAACAGTGCTTGAAGTATCAAACCCCGGGAATAACCCTTTATTTAAACGTACGGATGCCGTAGAAGGCGCTGAGAAACTTCGTGATGACTGGAGCAATTTGTCCCCTGTGATGAGACGGAGATTCCTTGCCAGTGACAGGACAGACCTCGCAGAAGAAAGGACAATACTTGCGTGTTACAGGACGATAATGGCAAGGGCGCGTACAGGACTCTCTTTTACACGAACAGGGGTTGCTCTCACCGGACTTGGAATTGCCTTTTTGAGACAGTTTCACGCAGGCCCGTGGACTGTCTTTGACGCAAGTCTCATCCTTGCAGGCATTTTAATGGCAATGGAAGGTTTTCATTGGTATATCCCAGGCCGCGGCGCAGGGATAAAAGGCTTTGAATCTGTGCGTAAGACTGAAAACAGCAAAAGCATATGGGATTTTGTTTTCCCTCCTTTCCATAAACCGGGAGTAGATAAAGACATTAATTCCTGTCTGCCTGTACAGGCGTCGCATTCACCCGGGATCTGGGCAACGACCGGCCTTGCGCTCGAAAGGACAGTGCTTGCAGACAGAAGAAATGTGATGGCAAGGCTTCGCACCGTCATGGCGCGCTCAAGAACAGGCATGGCATTTATCAGGACAGGCATGAGCATATCTGCTGTCGGCATGGGGCTGATGGTATATTTCGGAACCGCAAATATCGCGTGGACTTTATTCAATGCCGTATTGATTCTTGCAGGGATTATTCTTGTTGCCGACGGTCTTTACTGGCATATCCCTGCTGAAAAAACAAGAAGGCAGTTCCCGTATTGTTTTGGAGATATGGAAATCAGTATCCCTGATTATGGCAAACCCGCGCGATTCTGGAGCAAGGTGGTATTCAGCCATGATAACTTCTGACAAGGTTACGGAAAGATATAGGATTGTCTTACTGGAGTGGGGAATTTTAGCATCGGAGCTCTGGGCAGCAGAGAATGCTGCCATTGCCCGGGGCGTTGATCTCGAGCAGATCCTTATCAGAGAGTATGGAGTGCCCAAACGTATCCTGCTGCAGTCTCTTTCAGAGCATTATAATTGTCCCTTTGTCGAATACGATGAGAGGATGCCCATACCGCCTGAACTTTTATCCGGGCTTGACGGGGAGAGACTATCGATAAGCAGGTGGTTCCCGATTATCAAAGATGGCGGGACTGTTGTCATCGCAGCAAATAATCCTAAAGACCCAGTGGTTCTGGATGAGGTCACAAAATTTATCAAGGCGGAAAGGTATGACTTCTGGGTGACGCTGGTAGAGGACATACAATGGTTTATTCAGGATTTCCTGCATGCAAAACCAGGGCACCTGATAGGAACCGAAAGGACAGGGCTTGCCTTCTGGCGAAACACAATGGCACAGTGGAGAACAAGGCTTGCCTGTTACAGGACTGATCTTGCAAAGGCCAGGACAGACCTTGCGTTCTTTCGGTGGGGACTTGGTCTTATTGCCATATCAGATGCGCTCATGCGCATCCATAAATCCGGGCCGATGTCTTACTTTTACTGGCTGATGATTGCTGCCGGCATATCATTGGTTATTATCGGTTTATCAGGTTATCTGAAGATAAGGGAATCCAGAATGAAGCCGCCGGGACATCACACACTTGTGGAGGTTACAGCAGCAACCCTGCATTTCCTTGAAAACTATCATTTTATCGAACATACAGGCAAAAGCATACCTACAAAAAAGACAATGCTTGCAAGGCTCGGTGATTTTCTTGCCAATCACAGCACTATTCTTTATCCTTCTCCTGCAAGCAGGGAGCGCACGCATCTTGCACGCGAAAGAAATGTGCTTGCAGGACAGCGCACAGTGGCTGCATGCTTCCGGACCATCTATTCCCGCGCAAGGACAGGTCTTGCATTTATCAGGACAGGCGTTTCCTTTGCAGGGCTCGGGCTCGGTCTTATCAGGTATTTCGGATTCAGTTTATTGACCGCATTTGATACAATGCTCATTATAGCAGGGGCATTAATGATAGTCGATGGCATTTTATGGTATATGCCGGTAAGAAAGGAGCAATCGGAAACTCCAAGATGCCCTGTGCCGGAATAGAAGATACAATTTTAATATGAAGATAGAAAACAGGATCATACTTTCAAATATATTCAATATAGCGCTTATCCTGCTGATAGGTTTTTTTGCTATCCAGAATCTCAATCTCATGCTTACGAAGCTCAGGTTTGTGGAGATAGCGGATGACCTGAATGCATCATTCCTTGAGATGAGGCTTTCAGAGAAAAACTATTTTCTGTACCACGATGAGACTGCGCTCTCTGACATCAGGGAAAAAATAGATTCCACGATGCAGTCAATCGAACTTGCAAGCAAGGATATCGGCCGCGCCGTTGGGGAGGATAATCTCAACCTGCTTAAATCCCACCTGAAGAATTATTCGGAAGTAGTGGAAGAAGTAAGAAGAGACTACAGGGGAGATTCCGGACTGGAGTTAAGGTTCAGGTCAGAGGGCAAAAGATTGAGAGAGTTTTCCAGCACCATGACACAGCTCGAACGAAAGGGAGTCAATAACATAATATCAACTTCAAAGAATATCCTGCTTTACTCGTTCTTTGTAATACTGGCAATGGCCATTGTTGTAAGCCATTTCATATCCCAGAGAATCCTGCACTCACTGAGGGAAATCCAGAAACTGGCAAAGTCCATATCGCTGGGCAATTTTAATAAACCGGAGGGAGTGATTCCCGATGACGAGTTCGGCTCTGTGATCGCCGCTATAAATTCCATGTCTGAAGAATTGCGGAACAGGGAGGAAGAGCTCATCCAGTCAAAAAAGCTTGCATCGCTCGGCATTCTTACAGCAGGAGTTGCCCATGAACTGACAAACCCGCTGAATAACATCTCTATGATTGCCCAGAATTACGTTGAACTTTACGAAAAGCTAAGCACGGAAAACAGGATAGAGCTTATGAATAAGGTGCAGGCAGAGACAGAAAGGATTGAAAAGATTGTAAGGAATCTTTTAGATTTCTCCAGACCCAAAGAACCGGATCTTAAAGAAGCCGATATTAATGATGTTGTACGCAATGCGCTAAGACTCACACAAAACACCCTCGATGTCTCAAATATCAATGTAAAATTGGCCATTGAACCTCTTGTCCCTCATGTCTTTATTGACGAGCAACAGATACAACAGGTCTTTGTTAACCTTATAGTAAACGCTGTTCAGGCTATGCAGCCGGGCGGAGAATTATCAATTAAAACACGGCTTAATGCCGGCAAAGATTCTGTGGAAATAGATGTCAGCGATACAGGCAAGGGGATACTGCATGAGTTTCTGCCGCACATATTCGATCCTTTTTTCAGCACAAAGGGTATCGGAGGAACAGGGCTCGGCCTCTCGGTGAGTTACGGAATAATCAAGAAGCATAAGGGAAATATCAAGGTTGAAAGCACGGCGGGCATTGGCACTACCTTTACCATAGAGCTGCCGGTTGTACGCAAGGGGGACTACTGATGCGGTTATAAGTAAGGGACATAAAGCATTTATTTCTGTCATGCGGCTTGTCAGCAATCTTTCTTTGGACTGGATGCCCGATTAAGAACTTCGGGCATGACGGATAAAGAGGAAAAATGAAAAAGAATAAAACAGGAGGATAAATGGATCGTTACAGGATTATGGTTATTGATGATGAAAAAATTGTAGGAGACATGGCAAAGATGTCTCTGGAGCAGGAGGGCTACATCGTCGAAACATTTTTGAATGCAGAGCCTGCTCTCGTAAGGCTGAAAGAAGAAAAATTCGATGTGGTTGTTACCGACCTGAAGATGAAGGGCATAGACGGAATGGAGGTGCTCAGGACCGTAAAGAGACTTTATCCTGAAACCAGGGTAATAATGATTACAGCCTTTGCCAATCTTGATGCGGCTATTGAAGCATTAAGGGGAGATGTACATGACTTTTTCCCTAAGCCGGTCAAGATAAAGGAATTAAAGGCATCCATACAGAGGGCATTGAGCAAGCAGAAATGAAAAATATTATCGGGCATTTAAAATCCATTCTGGGGCTTTCCAGAACACGGGCAGGAGAACCCCTGTCTTTTAAGGCGGGGTTCAATCGTTTCAGGGAAGTTCTCGATACAAATAACAGGGCGCTTGAGATTATTACCGAGATGGGAGATAAACTCGGCGGAGATTATCTCTTTGACATCAATTATATAAAACGCACTTATTCAGAGTTGTCCTCTGCTGTTTTCAGTTCCATTCAAAGCTTTGACAGTCTTACACAGAACAAATATCCGCAGATACATGGTGCGTTTACCCGTATTGATAACCAGATTAACAGGCTCATATACGACATAGTTTCATCACACAGTGGAATGGTTGTCTTTTATGAAGATATCACATGGGATATGTCCCGTGATGTTGGCGGCAAGAATGCGCATCTTGCAGAGCTGAAGAATTATCTGAAACTTAATGTCCCTGATGCATTCGCAATAACAACCCGCGCCTTTGATGAATTCATAAAACAAAACGGACTTAACGAAAAGATTGAAGCCCTCGGCAAAGCCACTGCTATTAATAAATCAATGCTTGATACACTGCAGGATTTGATTATCAATGCAGATTTCCCTCCCGAACTGGATTCTGCAATTGAGAAAGCAATCGGGAAGATAAAAGTTAGATGCGGGGGAAAATGTTTTCTCGCTGTAAGGAGCAGCGCAGAGGAAGAGGATAGTGAATTTTCTTTTGCAGGCCAGTTTGAGACAGTGCTGAATGTTCCTCTGGAAGGGAAAGCAGTTAAAGAGGCTTATAAGAGTGTTGTTGCAAGTCTGTTTTCAGAAAAAGCAGTTGCATATCTGAACCGGCTGGGATATGACATCAGAAAATTTAAAATGGCAGTTGGATGTATGACAATGGTGGATGCGGCATCAAGCGGTGTTATCTATTCCACAAACCCTGATGGAGACAATAATACACTGATAATCAATGCAACCTGGGGGCTGGGCAAGTCTATTGTCGAAGGTCAGACAGATGCAGACCTTTATATGGTAAAAAAGGACCTCAGCCCTGAAATAGTTGATATAAAACCCGGCAGAAAAGAATTCATGATAGTAAACCTTGAAAATGGAGGGACAGGTAAGGTCAGTGCCCCTGATGAGATGATCGGGAAGCCATGCCTAACAACAGGGCAGGCAATCGAATTAACAAGGCAGGCTGTTTCTATCGAAAAGCATTTCCGTAAACCTCAGGATATTGAATGGGCAACAGACAGGGATGGAAGGATTTTTATTTTGCAGTCAAGACCGCTCACCCTCCCCTCTGTCCCCTCCCGTCAAGGGAGGGGAGAAATTAGAGGGTTCCCATCTCCACTTGAGGGAGAGGTTGAGTGGGATGCTGCTATCTTAATGAAAAATAAAGGCATCGTAGTTCAGAAGGGCATTGCAGCAGGCAGGGTCTTTATCTTAAGGCACATGGATGAACTGGACAATTTTCCCAAAGGCTCGATTCTCGTATCCCGATATGACTCCTCGAACTTTGTAAGGGTTATGCCTTATGTATCAGCAATCATTACAGATATGGGAACTCCAACAAGCCATATGGCATCCCTCTGCAGGGAATTCAGGGTTCCGACAGTAGTCAATGCAGGAAATGCAACAGAGGTTCTCAAGCACGGGCAGGATATTACAGTAAATGCAGATGATGGAAGCGTAACTGTTTACGACAGGGTAATCAGGGAACTCGTAGAATCTTCCGCAATAAATCACATGAAAATGGAAGATGTCTATGAATTCCGTAAGAAAAGGTATGTTCTCAGATATATCTCGCCGCTGAATCTCATTGACCCCCTGCTTGATGATTTCACCCCTGAGAAATGCAAGACCATGCATGACATCCTCAGATTCACTCACGAAAAGTCAGTAACAGAACTTGTTGACAGCGCAAAATATGGGAGCGCCATGTTAAAAAGACACGCTGCTGTGAAGCTTGATATACCAATACCTGCCGGGATTATAATGATTGATATAGGCGGAGGATTGAATATTACAGAAGGCAGCGATAAAGCTGTTTTCGAACAGATCATTTCAGTGCCCCTCAGGGCGATTATAAAGGGTATTATGCATCCCGGAGTCTGGCATTCTGACATGGTCTTGCTAAAGACAAAAGACTTTCTTTCGAGCATGATGAGGATGTCTGACATAACCATGGATGCCAGCGATTATGTCGGATTTAATGTGGCTGTTGTATCAAAAGAATACGTAAACCTGAGCCTCAGGTTCGGCTATCATTTCAATATGCTTGACTGCTACTGCAGTGAAAACGCAAAGAACAATCACATTTATTTCCGTTTTGTAGGAGGGGCAACCGACATTGTAAAACGCTCAAGGAGAGTGGAACTTATCGCTGCTATTTTGAAGGAATATGGTTTCAATCTAAAAATTAAGGGAGACCTTATCATTGCAAGGCTTGCAAATACAAGACAGGACGAGATGGAAAACATACTTGAACAACTTGGAAGGCTGATTGCATACACAAGACAACTGGATGCCATGCTCCATGATGACAGCACTGTTGAACAATATGCAAGGAATTTTTTAGAAGGGAGATATGAACTCTGAGTTGGCCGCACACTGCATCCGCTTGTCGTAATATCCCAATCCGGGTGTTAAAAAATCAGAAAATGTCCTTGAAAGCTGTACAGGGTTTTATTTTTTCATATCATTGGTGATAATATTAGTTCTATATGTCCCTGAAGAAGAAGATAATCCTCGGCTTTCTTATAAGTTCAATAATCATAGCAATCCTTGCCATCTCTGCTTATACCAATTTTGTAGAAATCAAAAAAGAGATACGATATCTGGAACTGTCTGATACTATAAGGAGCAAATCCCTGCAGCTCAGGCGGCACGAGAAGAACTTTCTCCTTTACGGTGACCTTAAAGAGGTCGAGAGTGTCCATACCTATATAAAGGATATAAAGCAAATCATTAAACAGGGCAGGGTTGTTTATAACACAGGGAAACTTCTCAGCCTTGAAAATAAGATAGATGAATTCTCACAGAGATTTAACCATATAGAAATAATCTTCTGGGAGTTCCAGAAGGAATTCAGCCGGCTCAAGCCATTTTATAAACAATATGCAGCATTCTTCCCGCTTATTGAATCAACTTTCCTGGAGCGTCCCCTTGTGAATGCAGAACTGCTGAAAAAGATATTTCTGCTACGGTCAAGCGACCCGACAATCAGGAGCCTTCAAGAATTAGATACTGAAATCAATGCCCTCAGGAAAAATGGAGAAGAAATAGTGGCAATCTCAAAGGACATTGATAAATCAGCCAGAGAAAAAGTGGAGCGGTCTATCGGTTTCTCACAAACAGCAGCTTTGATCCTGTTCCCTCTGTTCCTGCTTGTCGGCCTCGGGACACTTTTTGCCATAAGCCATAGTGTTGTAAAGCGACTGAAGATATTAACATCCGCCGTAGAAAAAACAGGCAAAGGAGATTTTTCATCTCTAATTACCCCGCAAAAAAGGGACGAAGTCAGTATGCTGATAAATACTTTTCTTAAAATGAAACAGGATCTCATTACGGAAGAAGATGAGATCGGCATATTAATAAATGCTTTCATCAAAATGGAACACGACCTTGCTGCAAGAGACGAAGAACTTAAAAAGAAAAACGAGGAATTGCTTCAGAGCAGAAAGCTGGCCTCTATAGGAACATTGGCTTCAGGGGTTGCACATGAACTTAACAACCCATTGAACAATATTTATCTTGCCGCCCAGATACTGTCAAAGGAGATAGATCAGGAGACCTGTCCTCCAATAATAAAAGAAACTGTCAGGGATATTTTTTCCCAGACGCTCAGAGTGAAAAGGATAGTAAGCGATCTCCTTGAGTTTGCCAGAGAAAAACCGCCTGAACTCAAAAAGGTTAATATACCCGGTGTGATAAGTGACGTGCTTAACCAGATGACCGCCTCAGGAGAGTTAGCAGACGTTAAATACAATCTTAAAACCATCAAAGAAATTGAGGTGTCTGCTGACAGACATCTCCTTGAGCAGGTCTTTATTAACCTCTTCAGTAATGCTGTCGATGCAATGGAAGGCAAAGGCTTGCTGGACACAGAGATAAATACTATGAACGACTCGGTGCAGATTAAAGTTTCAGACACCGGCAAAGGCATTTTACCAGAAGATATTACAAGGATTTTCGACCCGTTCTTCACCACAAAGGAGAAAGGCACTGGTTTGGGATTGGCAATTGTTTACAGTATAATAGAAAAACATAAGGGGAAAATTGAAGTAGAGAGCGAACCATATAAAGGCACTACTTTTACAATAACTTTACCCCGTTAGAACTTTCTCATGTCTTTCAACGGGGTAAGCCGAGGAGATAATGAATCTTAAAATCTTGGTAGCTGAAGATGAAGAAATAACTTTAAAACACCTCCTGTATGCGCTGGAGAAAGAAGGTTATACAATCACAGGTGTAAAAAATGGAACCGATGCATTGAAGAAGATCGAAAAGGAAGAGTTTGATATCCTTATAGCAGATATAAAAATGCCGGGCATAGATGGATTAACACTGCTCGCTGATGTTAAAGACAAATATCCAAATACCGAAGTAATAATTATCACAGGTTTTGGCACTATAGAATCCGCAGTAGATGCCATGAAAAAAGGGGCTGCCGACTATATAACCAAACCCTTTAATCTCGATGAACTGAACCTGAAAATTAAAAAGATTCAGGAAAAAAAAAGGTTAGAGAAAGAGAACATAGCTCTTAAAGTCTCCCTTGCCATCGATAAAGACACGCCGTTCATAGCAAAGAGCAGAACGATGAAAAGGGTGATCGATATAATCAACAGCATAACCAATTCTGACTGCAATGTATTGATTACAGGAGAAAGCGGTGTTGGCAAAGGGCTTGTGGCAAAGCTTATCCATTATACAGGATTGAGAAAAGACAGGTCATTTTTAGCTGTAAACTGCGCTATCTTTACAGAGGAGCTTCTGGCAAGCGAACTCTTCGGCCATGAAAAAGGAGCCTTTACAGGCGCTGTTACCTCAAAGCAGGGACTTATCGAAATTACCAATAACGGCACCTTATTCCTTGACGAGATAGCAGAGATGTCGCCGACTCTACAGGCCAAGTTATTAAAGGTAATAGAGGATAAAGAATTCCTGAGGGTTGGTGGCACAAGGACTATCAAAGTTGACGTCAGATTCATAGCTGCCACAAATCAAAACATCAACACTCTTGTATCAACCGGAAAATTCAGAGAGGATTTATATTACAGGCTGAATGTTATGGATATTTACATCCCGCCTCTCAGGGAAAGACGAGAAGATATAGTCCCCCTCAGCAAACATTTTTTAGAAAAATACTCTAAAAAAGAAAATAAGAAGATTGGCGGTTTCAGCAAGGAAGCAATGGATGTGCTTATGTCATACGGGTTTCCTGGCAATGTGAGAGAATTAGAAAATATAATCGAGAGGGCGGTAATCTTAGAGAAAACATCATATATCAGACCTGAGAGTCTCCCGCAGAGCATAATGTTGTTCCAGATTGAAACGATAGACCAAAATAGAATCAAAACAATAGATGATTTAAATAAAGAGTATGCAGAGAAGGTGCTCGAATTCGTTGGCAACAACAAATCAAAGGCAGCAGAGATTCTGGGAATTTCGAGAACCAGCCTCTGGAGGATTTTAAAAAAATAGGCCCATCGGCATCACTCAACAACCCATACCGAGCATTTCTCAGCCATGTGGACAATCTTATTGGATACACTTCCGAACAGAAACTCTTCTGATTTAGATATGCCTCTTCTGCCAACAACTACTGTGCAGGAATCCAATTCTTTCTGTTTCTCAAGGATTATGGATGCAACGGATGTATCCTCTGTTACAACAAGTTCTGTACGCACCTTCTTTTCTGGAAAGCCCGACTGGATGAGTATCTGTCTGTATCTTTCCAGCATATCGGATACCTTTTCTTTATTTGATTCAACCCACTTCTGCTTTACCTCACCTGATTCGAAAAAACCCTCCTCAGGCACGGGTATAACACTCAGGATTATTGCCTTAAAACCAGGGAAGCCGCCGAGAAAATCTGCAACATAAAGAAGTGCCCTTTTAGAGTTCTCTGACTCATCCACAGCGATGAGGATATTTCTGTCTTTTGCCTTTCCCATGTTTTGATAATTCTTGCCAAACGCAAGTCTTTACATAAAAGTATAGTACAGTCTAAGTTTTATGCATAGAATCTTCTGCGTCCATTATATCATCGAGAAATTGCCCTGTATTATCATAAAATACCTCTGCCTTCATCGAAAAATGTTGCAGTATTTTGTTAAGAGATTCAGGTATATACGGGAAAACCTTCTTGAGGTTCACAACCCTGTTATTAAATATTATGTTCAGATCTTCATCAGAGATCCTTGAGAATATATCTGGTTTCATTGCCCTGAGCTGTTGGACCGTTATATCGCCTCCACCCGTGATATAAATCAGTATATTGCCCAGTCCAAAAATGTCATAACCGAATTTATTTTCATGATGACTATATATAAAATCAAAATCAATCCACCTGAATTTGTTAGTTAATTTATCCCTTAACAGATGGTCACGACGGATGTCCCCATGGATTTCGTTATTTTCATGGAGGAATTTTATGGCCTTTACCGCTTCAATAAATCCCTTAAAAATACCATGAAAGTGCATGTAGAAATATTCTTCATGGTTTTCCCCTGCACAAGCCGCATAGTCCGCCATTGTTTTACCATAGATATAGTCTAATATCCTAACAACATTGCCTGCTGAATCTTTTACGGAAAACCCCTGCATAAAACTATGGTGTCCACGAACCAGATTTATAACCCTCGCCTCTTTTACAGGGCTGCGAACACAGTCAAAGACAAGGTGTCCTACTCTTGCCTTAAACCGTTCATGAAAAACGAGCTTTAAGATTTTTCTTGAACCATCAATAAGATCGATTGCACCCTTAACCCAGAACTTCGGTTCTTCATCAATTCCAAAGCGGCCTTCCTTTTCATTATGCCGGATAAGGTAAGGATGGTCATTAAGGATTACAACATCGTCATACTCCACTCTAAAGAAATCCGAGGTATCCGTAATTATCCTGAATTTCTGTGGAACCCTCGAAGGGTCAAGCCACCTTGATGCAAGGTCCCTCAGGTCTTTCTGGGATAAGGGTTTGTGGAGCGTGTTATTGGTTTCCGGGGAGTAAATCATTATATACATATATTATCACTTCTAAGTGAAGGCCTCAGTTTTACCTTGAGCTTCATGTTTCTTACTGTTCATGCTTGTTCCAATATGAAACAACAATTTAACCATAAAATTTAATTTTACCTTTTAATTTCAATAAGTTACAAGATGGCACGCCTTTTGGATTAATTATTATAAAGCTTCAGGAGGAGGTAAAGAAAAATGAAAGAGAAACTTTTATTCGTGACAAAAGGAGGTGAAGATTGTGATGAGGGGTTCTCCTATGTTCTTGAGCTTGCAAAGGCGCTTAACGCGGGGATAGCAGTATTGATGGTTTATAACAGGCGAGCAATGGATACCTATGAGGATGTAATGGCAGCCGTTGCATTTGCAGAGGCAGGAGAGCTTGAGACAGTGAAAGAACTCTTGCATGAACAGGAGAAAGAAATAAAAGAGGTTGAGGATAGAAAGGTCAAAGAATTGTCTGATAGATGCAGGGAGATATCTGTAGATCTCATTTATCAGACAGCGATTGGAGACTTAACAGCTGCAATAAAAGATTTTCTCAAAAACAGGCCAAATATTGACATGATTCTGTTAAGCCCTAACCTTTCAGCAAACAAAAAGGGCATAGACCTTAAAAAATTACTTAAAAACATAACAAAACCTATCGTTACTATTACAAGGCCTGCAGAGGCCCGGGCATAAGGATAGGTAAAAAAGGAGGCAATGAAATGAAAAGACTCAGAAAAAAATTAGAGAATATTTTTACAGCAGCGGCATTTGCAGAGGCAGGAGAGTTTGATACAGCGCGGGAGATTATGCGTGAACCCGATTCCCGGAATGAAAGGATCTCAAAGAGATCTGACAGGGGATATACCCCAAGGCCTGTAGTTCATAATGCGAGAAGCAAATAAAATCAGAAACTAAATCACGGAGGAAAGATGTCTGAACATAATAAAAATGTTAAGAAAAAACCCTATGGGAAAATGGTATTCATGGGGATTATTTCAATAGCGCTGTATGCGACCCTGCTTTCGAAGCAGGACGTTCTTAATGATTATTTTGGAAGAGGTGGACTGTACGCTATATTGCCGATAGCAACAGCATTCCTCTTCTCGTTTATCCACGGCTTGTTTACAGGTCATTTCTGGACTGTCATGGGTATCGAGGCCGCGAAAAAGAAAAAGGAGGTAAGATAAGATGCACGATATAGCTCAGGCAGCATCTAATTTTATTAATCTCGATATAATGAATATTACTTACCTGTTCATTGTAGGATTTGTTGGGGGTCTTGTAAGCGGATTCATCGGCTCTGGAGGAGCATTTGTGCTTACGCCAGCGATGATGAGTCTCGGTGTGCCGGGTCTCGTGGCGGTTGCCAGCAACATGTGCCATAAATTTCCCAAGGCGCTTATAGGCGCCATCAAACGCGCAAAATACGGTCAGGTGGATGTCAAACTGGGCATAGTCCTTGGTATCTCTGCAGAAGCCGGGGTTTTATACGGAGCACACATACAGGAAAACATAAAGAAGGCATTTGGAGATGCGGGTTCCAACCTGTATGTCAGCGTGGCCTTTGTTGTGATACTGGCGGTCGTTGGCAGTTTTGTACTGCGTGATGCATGGAAGACATATAAATCCGGGAACACGCACGAAGAAGAAAAAATTACAAAGCTGGCGCGCTGGGTACAGTCAATTAATATTCCCGGCACAATGGTCTATTTCAAAAGCCTTAATGCACGTATTTCAGTGCTCTTCACGATACCCCTTGGATTTGCAACAGGAATGCTTGCTGCTACTATTGCAGTGGGTGGATTTATTGGAGTTCCTTCGATGATCTATGTGCTGGGTGCACCAAGCCTGATGGCATCCGCAAGTGAACTGGTTATTGCATTTGTAATGGGACTCGGCGGTTCATTCAAATATGCCATGCATGGACTGGTTGATATCAGACTTGCTATGATTATTCTTGCAGGCTCTCTCTTTGGGATTCAACTCGGAGCTATTGGAACAACCTACGTAAAGCCTTTCATGATAAAGGTGGTAATGGGTGTTATTATGGTTATCGTCCTGTTTAGCCGTGGTCTAATGGTCCCTGTGTACCTGTCACAACTGGGGCTGATACAGACACTGAATGAAGGCACTGTTAAACTGCTGAAGAATACAAGTTTTGCTATAATGGCATTGGCCCTGCTTCTGGGCGCTTTCATCGTTCTTCGTGCCATGTGGCAGGGACGCCGTGCAGAACAGAAGGCCGCAGAAGAAGCCCTTGGGCATGTTAAGGCATAGATATGGGGAAGTATAAAAAAATACTGGTCGCCTTTGATGGCTCTGAATCGAGCAAGAATGCCCTTATGCAGGCATTTAAGCTGGCAAACGATGAGGAATGCTGGATAACAGTTGTTTCGGTTATACCTCCGTATGAAGGAGAACTTGAACTGATAGGCACAAGAGATATCATGAAATCTATAAGGAAACCCTGTGAAGATGCTCTTTCAGAAGCTAAAAAAATGGCAAACTCTGAAAGGGCTTTAATAAAGACTGTCTGCGAAGAAGGCGAGATATACGGAAAGATCGTCGACCTTGCAGACGCAGAAAACTGCGATGTGATAGTGATGGGAAGAAGGGGTTTGCGGCGTCTTGAGAGGGCTTTTGTTGGCAGCGTCACAGCCCGTGTCATAGGGCACAGCCAGAGAGACATCCTTGTAGTGCCGGAAAATACAGTCATAGGCTGGAAAACTATCCTTCTTGCTACAGACGGTTCAAAATACAGCGATGCTGCAACAGACAGGGCTATAGACTTTGCGAAATCCTACGGTGGGCAACTGAAGACAGTATCTGTTGTAGACGTCCCGGCTGAGTTCTATGCAGAGGCCCCAAAGGCAGTAGAAGATTTAACCAGGAAGGCAAAAGACTTTGTTGCTAATGTGAAGAAAAAGGCAGAGGCATCTAATATCAACACATCTACTTTTGTGGGCGAAGGCGATGCTTACAAGGTGATAACAGACCTTGCAAAGGAAGAAAAAGCTGATGTAATTTTTATGGGAAGTCACGGCCGGACAGGGATCAGGAGACTCCTCATGGGAAGCGTAACTGAAAAGGTCATTGGTTATGCATCATGCCCTGTGCTCGTGGTTAAAGCATAAGATTAAAAGCTGAAATAATAAAATAAATTTAAAGAGCCCCTGTCCCGAATCAGGTTCGGGATAAGGGGCTTTTTATTTTCTCTGCTATTAGTGATAATATTAACGAAATCATTTAGTCAGGAGGCAGAATGAAAGCAAAGGACTTAATGATCCCGTTACATGAATATTTAAAACCCGACAACACGCTGAAAGAAGCAGCCAATATCCTGAGAACTGCAAAAAGAGACGAGGAGAAAATCGGTGTTAAAGGGCTTCCTGTTCTGGATGAAAATGGTAAGATGGTCGGTTTTCTCTCGATTGGCGATATCCTCAAGGCAGTTTTCCCGGCCTACATGTCGCTTATGAATCTTGGGGACTTCGCATGGGACGGAATGGTCGAGGGGATGGCAAAGAAGGCTGGAAATAAAAGGGTCTCTGAGATGATGACTAAAAAAGTAATAAGCGTGCCTGAGGATGCGCCTCTGATGGAATGCGTTGACCACATGATTAAAAATAATATTAAAAAACTCCCTGTAATCAGCAATGATGGCAGAGTGGCTGGAATACTCTATGAAAGTGATGTGTTTTTCGCAATTGCAAAGGCAATGCTCGGTGAAAATCCTGAGGGTGAAAAATGACGCAGGGGGTACCAGCCGCAATACAGCCTTTTGTCATGGACACAGCCTTCTGGACTGCCACGACAATATTTTTACTTGCTTATGCTGTAATCGTCTCTGAAAGGATACACAAAACAACAGTTGCAGTATTTGGCGCAGGGTTGATACTTATTTTCAAGATACTTGATCAGCGTGAGGCGTTTCATGTCGAGGAATTCGGGGTTGACTGGAATGTGATTTTTCTCCTTATTTCCATGATGGTGATAATTAATCTAATGAGGCCTACCGGAATATTCGAGTATATTGCAATCAAAAGCGCAAAATGGGGAAAGGGCGACCCTTTCAGGATTTTAGCCATATTTGCTGTTGTAACGGCTGTAATAAGCGCGTTCCTTGACAACGTTACAACAGTGCTTTTAATCATACCTGTTACCATCCTTATTGCAGACGCTCTTGAGGTAGACGCTTTGCCCTATTTGATTTCATGTGCGCTGGCATCAAATATAGGCGGAACTGCCACACTTATAGGTGACCCACCGAACATAATGATTGCCTCGAAGGCCCAACTTAATTTCATGGACTTCATATACCACCTGACACCAGTGATAATAATTACCATGGTCTTTTATGTGTTTGCCATAAAGCTCATCTGGGGTAAAAAACTCAAAACAAGAGAAGAACTTAAGCAAAGGATAATGAGCATGGATGAGAATGAGGCGATAAAAGACCCTGTGATGCTTAAAAAATCCATTATAGTTCTTGGAATAGTATTGACAGGCTTTGTACTTCACGGCGCGCTTCATTTTCAGCCTGCAACAATCGCATTGTTCGGGGCAGGTCTTTTGCTCCTGCTTTCAAAGACCCATGAGCCTCACCATATCCTTGCAGAGGTTGAATGGCCGACTATATTCTTTTTCATGGGGCTTTTCATAATCATCGGAGGTGTCGTAAAAGTAGGCCTTATAAAATGGATGTCAATTAAGGTTCTTGAAATAACTCAGGGGAATCTATTTGCAACGAGCATGGTCGTGATGTGGTTTTCAGCCTTTGCATCTGCATTTATAGACAACATCCCTTATGTAGCTACCATGAACCCTTTGATAATTGATATGGCAAAACAGATGTGGCCTGACCTTTCGGGCATCCAGCTTCTTCATCATGTTAATCTCATGCCTCTGTGGTGGTCGTTGGCATTGGGTGCGTGTCTTGGAGGAAATGGCACCGCAATCGGCGCATCTGCAAATGTCATTGTAGTCGGAATGTCAGAAAAACTCGGTAAGAGAATATCCTTTGGAAAGTTTATGCTCTACGGAATGCCGATGATGATAATGACAGTGGTTATCTCGACAGTATATGTCTGGCTGAGGTATTATGTGCTGAAAATATAGTTTTTATAAAATTATAAAATAAAATTCTAAAAGGGTGCGGCAATATTGCCGCACCCTTTTTTTACGTCTTAATGACTGTGGGACTTGTATACGCCTGGGACCTCGAACAAGTTTGTATAAGTGTTTATAACCTGAGCTGCCTTGTCCCCTGTCGGGATTCCTTTTGTAACTTCCCGCGTCTGCATGTCAATGACGTACAGTGCGCCATCAGATGCATTGGTTGCATAGGCTTTTTTGCTGTCTCCGCTGAATACGATATGCCCGACATGGTTTCCATTACCAACAGCAACATCTTTTAGTTTCAATCCTGTCTTTGCATCAACAATTGTAATAACATTTGAGCCGTAAGGAGTAAGAACAACATATTTGCCATCAGGTGTAAGATAAGGATGCCCGACACCATTTGCGCCTTTGATAGTCCTTACAATCTTCTGTTGAACAACATCGATTACTGCTACTGTTGTCCCGCCGAATTTCGGTCCCGGTCCCCTATTACAGAAATAGAAATACTTCCCATCCAGTGTGAATATACCATGATGCCCTTCGATAACCTCTCCTTCACCTGTTGGTATTTCGATCTTCTTAACTTCTGTGAATGTTGATAGATCAACGATTGAGACAGAAGGCTTTATCTTGGCAGCATCGTTTCCTTCATAGACTATCCAAACCTGCTTGTTATCAGGTGTTGGTATAAAGTAATGTGCCGGGCTGTCGCCGTCAATTGTAGCTACTACTTCGAGGGAAGGAATTTTCAGGACATATGCCTTCTTATCAGCATAGTTCTGGACGAAGGCATATTTGCTGTCCCATGTGAATGCAGAATGCATCATGAGCGGGCCTTTCTGTTCCTTGTTTACATGGTCAACAGTAAAAGTCTTTAATTCCTTCTCTGTTTTTGCGTCGAGAAGCACAGCCTTAACCTCACCCGTATGGTTGATAAGCACATATTTTCCGTCCGGTGTTACCAAAGGGTGTTTTACATTTTTGCCGGTTTTAATATGTTTTAAAGTCTTGTGTGTTATGGCATCAACAACTGTTACCGAATCACCGCCGTTTTCACCGACATAAATCTTTTTCAAGTCAGGTGTTAGACATGCAAGCCAGCCGGTTGGTCCTGTTTCACAGTGGCCTATGACCATGTCTTTATTCGGTTCAACGAAAGAAAGGGTTTTCGATGCTGCATTCGGAACAAAAACCCATTTTGCGACCGCAGCATAGACGACAGTGCTTAGGCCAACTACGATTACTGCTATAAGCAGATATTTTGAAAATCTCCTCATTCTTTACCTCCATTTCGTTATTTCATTTTTTTAAAGACAAAACCTCTTTCTCGTCACCTCCTTAAGTTAAGTGGAATATAAGCATTGATGTTCTTTGAAAATGCACTAATCATGCCAAGGAGAGCGGATAATAGGTTTTGTTGTAAAGCGAATAAATCAAGCAGAATGGATTCAATTTTATGAAGTGAATAACAGGAAATCTAAATCAATACTTATAAGGGCAAAATGCTATAGTGAAATGCCAGAACTGTTGGATTTTGCTATATGGATATGCCCATTGCCTTCATCTTTCTTAAAAGTGTGCTGTAATCTATGCCGAGAGTTCTTGCCGCCCTGCTTTTATTCCCATTTGCAGTTTTTAGGACACTCTCTATGTGAAGTTTCTCAATATCAAAAAGCGTAAGGTCTGAAGGATATGACGATACAGATTGCGATATCTGTTCTATGTTGGTTTTAATTTCATCTGGAAGATCATTTGCTCCAATAATATTGCCATCTGTTATAGTGATGGCTCTCTCAATGATATTTTCAAGCTCTCTTACATTTCCTTCCCATTTATACCTGATGAGCAATTCTTCTGCATCTTTGCTTATCCCCGTAATTTTTTTATCGAGTTTCAAGGAAAATCTCTTGATGAAATGTCTTATAAGCAGAGGGATGTCATCTCTTCTTTCTCTTAGAGGAGGAATCTCGATAGGGATTACATTCAGGCGATAATACAGGTCTTTCCTGAACGAGCCTTTTTCGACAGCCTCTTTCAGGTCTTCATTTGTTGCGGCTATAATCCTCACATCAACACTTATGGTCTCTTTACCTCCGAGCCTCATAAAGCTGCGTTCCTGTAAGAACCTGAGAAGTTTCACCTGCATCATCGGGCTAATACTGCTAACCTCATCAAGAAAGACCGTGCCACCTTCTGCTGTCTCAAATAATCCATTTTTCCTGTTTATTGCGCCGGTGAACGCGCCCCTTTCATAACCGAACAATTCTGATTCGAGTAGTTCATCCGGAAGGGCACCGCAGTTTATTGGGATAAAAGGATTCTTTGCCCTCTTGCTTTTGTAATGGATTGCCCTTGCTATAAGTTCTTTTCCTGTGCCGCTTTCGCCGATTATAAGGACAGTTCCTTCGGTATCCTTGACTTTTTCGATCATACCAAAGACCTGTCTCATCGCCTGACTTGCCCCGATTATTTCATCCGGATATGGAATTGTTTTCAGTCGTTTTTTCAGCCCTATATTTTCGAGTTTCAGGTTTCTTGTTTCAACTGCCCTTCTGACTACTATCAATATATGCTCCGGGTCGAAGGGTTTTGGTATGAAGTCATATGCCCCAGTTTTTATTGCCCTTACAGCAGACTCAACAGATGAATAGGCAGTAATGACAATCACCATAATATCTTTATCGATAGAATGTGCCTTCTCTATTATTTGAAAGCCGTCAAAATCAGGCAGCATCATATCTGTTATAACTATATCGACAGGCTCTCCGCTGTCGAACCTTTTCATTGCATCCCCTGCATTAAGAAATGTTTCTATGATATAGTTCTCCGGTTCGAGAGACCGCTTTAGTATGCGAAGCATCGTCTCTTCGTCATCGATAGCAATAATCCTAACCGGCCTGTCCATTGATCTCTCCCATTGGAAGCCTGACACTGAAAGTGCTTCCATGTCCTTTTCTGCTCTCTGCAATGATCTCTCCTCCATGATTCTGGATTATGCCGTAACTTATAGCAAGACCCAAGCCAGTCCCTTCACTTACAGCCTTAGTAGTAAAAAATGGATAAAAGATTTTATCTTTTATCTCATCAGCTATACCACAACCCGTATCGGATACGGATATCTCAACCACCCTCCCCCTTGCCCCCTCCCCTTGAGGGAGGGGGGTGGGGAAGGGGGCTCCAATCAGAGACGTTCTAATTATTATTTCCCCTGATGACTCGATAGACTGCACAGCATTCAAGAGGATGTTATTAATGACCTGGCTTATCTGAAGCGGGTCAACACATATGTCAGGCAGTTCGGTAAAAAGTTCTTTCTGTATCTCGATATTTTTTGAATCAGCATGATGTTTAACAGCTGTAACAGCATCAGCAACAATAGTATTTAAGGAGACCATTTCTTTTTGAGG
>JAKAKQ010000359.1 GCA_021813425.1 Nitrospirota bacterium | reverse complement strand
TATATCACCAAACAGTGATTCATTTACACTGGTCACATTTTTCTTCCAGCGTTCAAGTTTTTTGTCTCCGGAGGCCGGCTTCCAATCAAATGCTGCCCCCATCAGATAGACATTCATCGGATCGAAAAGATCTGTATATGTTGGGGCAAATACCCCGAAGTAAACATCTACAGGGGCTGAAAAGTTGGCGGTCTCTACTTTTATACTAATTGTATTGCCTCCTGTTGCAACAGGGCCTACACCAATAGGCATTGCAAGAGCCGGATCAGGATTTACTACAGGAGATGCGGTCGGATGAAATGAAAAATTCATCTGGCTTGTTGGTGCAGGCATTGACGGCATTGGAGCAGGTGTCGGAGTAGGTGTGGGAGTCGGAGTAGGTGGAGGAGTCGGAGTCGGTGGAGGAGTCGGGGGAACATAAGTGCAGCTCTGTGATGTTACCGGTGTTCCAACGCAACCGGCAGGCGAACTCGATATAACAGTCCTTGTCTGTATGCCGTTAGACTGGCATGTACCCCATGCTGAATAGGTATAGGTACAAGCCTGCGGTGGTGTCGGAGCCGGTTTGCTGTTAGGATCTCCGGGGAAGGTTCTTGCATTGATTTCGGCTATATTGGTGAATGTGTCGCCGTCTGAGTCTGCCGATTCAATAGCCTGGAAATTATGACCGACTGAAAATGCGCTGCCATAGGGATTGAGTGAAGGGACGCTTGTATGACAAAGTGAACAGGTGTTTAATGCTGTTGCCGAGGTTCCGTAAGTGTTGTTAAAGTTTGTCAGGTAACTGGAAAGAGCGTGTGCAGAACTGTTGAATGCCAGCAAAAGCGTCATTACAAATAAAATCTTCAGCATATTTTTCATCTTTTTTCCTCCTGTAAAGATTTTTAGCCTTTTTACTGCAAATTGTTTCATGTTACTCTCCTTTTTGATTTGTTTTTACCTGTGTCTATATAAGACAATCAGATTATTATGATGCATTATTTAGCAATCGAGGTGCCAGTAGAGATATTATTTAATAACACCTTGATTTAAAAGCAAAAAAAACTTTTTAGAGACCAAATACAGTTGTCTTGTGTTTTCGGTTTTGTATGGTTTTTCATTCATTAGAAAGGGGGAAAAATAAGAATATGAAGGATTTATTATGTAAAGTCAGACAGTTATAATATTGTATGAAATTACATACATTTATTGCAGTTTATTTTTTGAAGTCCCCGGGGTTGATGTTATATTTTTTCAGGAGGTTATAAAAATCAGCCCGATATTTTCCGGCTAATTCAGCTGCCTTGCTTACAATGCCCCCTGTAAATTTTAGTATGTTCATGAGATACTCTTTTTCGAATGCCTCGCGTGCCTCTTTCAGAGGTTTTAAATCCTCGGTCGACCCCTTTGATTTCAGAAGGAGGTCTTCTTCTATAATATTCTTCTGAGTCATGGCTAATGCATATTCAATAGTGTTCTCGAGCTCACGTACATTGCCGGGCCATTCATAAAGCATGAGTTTCTGTATAGCCATTGGAGCAAACCCGATAACTTTCTTTTTCATCTGCCGGCCGAATTTTTTAAGGAAATGTTCGGCCAATAATGGTATATCCTCTTTCCTTTCCCTTAATGGCGGCAGAAGGATGGGAATGACATGGATCCGGTAAAAAAGGTCTTCCCGGAAAAGGCCTTGCTTGACCTGATCCTCAAGATCCTTATTCGTTGCAACAATGACCCTCACATCTACATCAACAGGTTTTTCACTGCCCAAAGGGTAGAACTGACGCTCCTGGATGACCCGCAGAAGTTTGGCCTGGGTAAGGAGAGGCATGTCCCCGATCTCATCGAGGAAAATGGTGCCTTCATGGGCCTGGGAAAAAAGACCTTTTGTATTTTTTATCGCACCTGTAAAGGCCCCTTTCTCGTGACCGAAGAGCTCGCTTTCAAGCAGTGTTTCAGGAAGGGCAGCGCAGTTTACTGCAACAAATGGTTTTCCTTTTCTTCCGCTTGCAAGATGGATTGCCTTGGCAATAAGCTCCTTGCCTGTTCCGCTTTCTCCATGTATATAGACAGTTGATTCGGTCCCGGCTATTCTGGATACCACTTCAAGGACCTCCCGCATCTTTTCGCTCTTTGCCACGATGTTTTCGAAATCATATCCTTCTCTTAAAAGCTCCTTAAGCCTGTTTATCTCCGAAGTAAGTCTTCTGTTTTCCAAAGCCCTTTCAATCTGAAGCCCTAACTCGCGTGCATCAAATGGCTTGGTCAGATAGTTATAGGCGCCTTTCTTCATGGCTTCTACAGCACTCTCGATGCTGCCATGTGCTGTAAGGATTATTACGGGCATTTCAGGGTTGATAAGTTGCAACTTCTCCATAAGGGATATCCCGTCCTGCTCAGCGAGTTGAAGATCGATGATAGCTATATCAAAGGTATTCCCTAATACAGCCTCTCTCGCTTTATCTTCTCTGAGTACAGTAGTTACTTCATAACGTAGAGATTCAAGCCGTATCTTCATTACTTCCAGGAGATTCTGGTCATCATCAACTATTAAAATTTTCCCTGCCGGCATTTTACTCCCTATTTTGTCAGTTCCTTTTTCTTTTCTTCGATCTCGATGTCTACCTTCATCGAATTCTCAATGTCTTCGAGAACCCCTATCCAGATCCTGGCCTCTTCAAGGAGTGCACTTCGCGGGAACTCTTTAAGCAGCCTTTTAAAGAAACCCATAGACTTTTTGTAATCTTTTTTTGGATTCTCAGGATGTGCGTGGACAAGTCCCATATTAAACAGCGCTTCGTCCCCAGGCGGACTTTTAGGTGATATGGATAATATCTCGTGATTTCTTTTAAGAGCTGTATCAAAGTCTCCCGGTGTCACAAGTGTCTGAAGGAACTCATGATGTGAACAAACCTCCTTTTCCTTTATGATAACCGTCTCCTTGAGCGGTGCGCATGCTACAAGAGACAGGGAAATCAAGCCGGTAATATAAAAAAGAAGGTACTGCCTTTTCCTAAAGTGCTTTCTATCCAAACTCTTCCTCCGTGTTTTTCTATAATATGTTTTACAATTGCCAGGCCGAGGCCTGTCCCTTTTATTTTGCCTGAGCCCCTAAGTTTGACCTGCTGAAATTTATCGAAGATTGTATCTATATCCTCTTTAGGTATGCCTGGGCCTGTGTCGGTCACAGAGACTTCAACGCCGTTATGTATCATATGTGCTGATACAATTATATTTCCGCCATAGGGAGTGAATTTTAATGCATTACCTATCAGATTTCTTAATGCCTGCAGTATCCGCTCCGGATCCAATGTCACAGGCTCCAGGTTTTCAATGTTCTTGCCAATCCTGATATCCTTGGCCTCTGCCAGAGGCATGACCTCGATTATCACTTTTTGAATCAAAGGTAACAGGTTAGATCTGGTGAAGTTGTATCTCAGCATGCCGGCCTCCATCTTTGACAAATCTAAAAGTGAATTTACAAGTTCGATCAGCCGGTTGCTCTCCTCTGCAATAATCGTCAGAAGTTTTTCCTGCTTTTCTGTAATTTCTCCGCCCAGGCCCTCCAGAAAAAGGTTGGTCCCTTCCTTGATAGAGGTGAGGGGTGTCCTTAGCTCATGAGACATCAATGAGAAAAAATCTGATTTCATCTTATCCACTTCCTTTAGTTTACTGCACATAAGATTAAGGGCAGATGCCAGTTCGCCTATCTCAGGTGGTGAAGGGAGGTCCAGATTAGCCTCAAAATCTCCTTTTGCGATCTCTCTTGTTTTTTTCTTCATCACGGAAAGCGGCACTGTTATGCTCCTTGTGATAAAGACCGAGAGGAACCCTCCGAATAAAAGGGCTGCTGTTGTAATTGCTATTGCGAATATCTGTGCCCTGGTCCCGGCTTCCCCGAGGTTTTTTATCTTGTCGAATATTCTCTCCTGGCTCAGGATTTTCAACGTTTTTAATTCTTCTATGATACTGTCGGTTACTTTTTCCTTTTCTTTTTTATAAAGTATCCTGGAATATTGTTTGCCGGTTTTAAGAAATTCGACTTCTTCATTAAATAATGCCTGATACTTCTCATGGTATTTTTTGACCCTGTCTAATAAATCCTTGACATCGGGCGAATCAGCAATTATAAGAGCTTCATTCAGATACTGTCCGAAGTCATCTTTTGCCTGCATAAAACTGTCATACAGGACACTGTCCTGCATAATCAGAAACTTTTTTTCATAACGGGTCTCAGACAGTAATGCATCAGTAAGCTTCTTATTAAGGTCTGCAAAATTATTATCTACGGTGATTATGGAATGAGTAACATTCTTGACAAGGCTGAGTTTTATTATTGCATACACGCTCACCCCTGTCGCCAGCAGCAAGAGGGAAAGATAGCCTATGATTAATCTGGAAAAAATGCTTAGTCTCATATAGGTCTCCTGAACAAACCGGTTGAAAAAGACTGAATGGGCAGTACTGATAAATTATTAACAAAGGTAAATCGTGACCGCAAATTGTTCAAGGTTCTTTGTTTTAATTATCTTAGTTTTTTTCCTGTTTTGTCAATTTTGTATGTTTTGATTTTAATATCTCATCCCATAGATCATCGTCTTCATGGAAGGAATGAATAGCATTTATTATTTTTTGAGTATACGAACCTTCTTCGATTTGTTCTGAAAGCTTTCTCAGACTTTCTGAATCTGTTCCAAAGTTGCTTTCGACTGTTGAGCAGAAGATTTTGAAATTGTTCACCGCTTCTTTCACCCCGGAATCGATATTCCACCAGGAACCTGCACATGAAAGATAATCTCTTATCCTTGAAAGTTTTGCTGCTGTTTCGGATCTCTGTTTATTGTAGGATTTCCATATATTTTCCCGGACGTCGTTTACTGTATCAGCTATTTCGGAAAGCACTATTGGCCTTTCAGGAAATCCCGAAGCTGTCAGGGCATCAACAGAGAATAACATCACATCTCCCCAGAATTGATTAAGAAATTCTTCAGACAGGTCTACATTATCATTAATTTTCAATACCCCCCTTCTGAATTCATCTGTATGCTTGTCGGAAATTGTCCGTTTATGCAGTAATGGCAGGTTGGCAGAAACGAATCTTTTCCCGAGTTTTTTCCTGAGTATCCTGCCGAGAGTAGGCCCGGCCATCCTGAGCTTCAAATCTGCAAACGGGATGAAGTGCCGGAGACCGTCTGAATTGAATACGTAGTTCCCTGTATAAACAGTTCTGGCATATTCAGTCTGCGTGAAACTTCCTGTATGGTTGTAGAATTGGGTCCTTGTAGGATGAAGGCCGCAAAAAAAGCTTATTGACTTTCTGGAGAAATCATCAAAACAGTCTTTTACATCATGGGCTCTGGATAGACTGCACTGATATCTTTTGGGAGATTGCGGACTTTTGTATCCGAATAATTTAACCATGTCATGATATTCTGCGGAGAATATTCCGGAGGGTTGTAATTCGTGGAAAACACATGTGTTATACATTCCCAGACCAGATACAGTATCAAAAAAGAGGATAAGGTCATCCAAAAAAGTGTTTATCATAACAGAAGGAGAGACGGGCGGATCCCCCACAACCTTACCGGTCAGGACTTCCGTATCGGAAGAAGAGAATATTTTATCTATCCAGTAGAAATAGTTGATAAATTGTATATCTTCTGATGTGTTGCCGCTCTTTATTTTTATTCTGAATTCTTCATCGCTGTCGAGGAAATATATTAACGCCTTTTCACCTGATCCATTAAGAATTTGATGAATGTAAAGGTATGCGATGTTACGGGTTATGGAGGCGCCTTTATGAAAAGGGACAATATCGCTGAACTCGCCTATAAGCCTCGAAAGCTTTCTTCTGTGCCCGGGCGGGATTCTGTTTAAGACTGCGGACTGCTCATTTTTGCCGATATAATGTGTCTGAATCCCTGATGAATGTATCGTTGATGATATTTCTTTAATTTTTTTAATATTAGATTCATCTTTGCTGTCATCAATAATAAATAAGGTGATTTTCTGAAAAACGGGGATGCCCTCTGAGATCGGAA
>JAKAKQ010000368.1 GCA_021813425.1 Nitrospirota bacterium | reverse complement strand
GACGGCTGCTGTATATGCTTCGACCCTGAAAATGGAGGCATTGCTTATAACAAAAGATCTTGGCGGTCAGGCGATAGACAGCACAAAGATAGAAAACTACATGGGCTTTGACTTTGTTACCGGACCTGAGCTTATAGAGAAGTTTCAGCAGCAACTTGTCCGCTCACATTATATAGACCATCTCATGAGCGAGGTCGAAAGAATTGATCCTGTCGAGGGAGGATTCAATATTACGACATCCGAACTAAAAAAATATTTCTCAAAGACGCTGCTTATTGCAACCGGGATGACAAGGAGAAGACTTAATCTGCCCGGCGAAGAGGAGTTTCAGAGAAGAGGAATATTCTACGGCAGTATTCAAGACCTTTCCTTCGTTCAGGGAGAGAATGTTGCTGTGATCGGGGGCGGCAATTCCGCTTTGCAGATTGTTGAAAATCTGGCGGCTGTCGCCGGAAATATTCATCTTATATCCGATTCCAAGATAACGGCAGACCCGGCGATAATCGAGCGTGTTAGTGCATTCAGAAACCTGCATGTATATGAAGACTATAAAGTCATTGCATTTACAGGTGAAAGCGCCATCTCTCATGTCACGGCGAGAAAAAAGGCAGAAGATGAAACTATGGGGATTGCGGTGAAAGGGGTGTTTATCTCAATCGGATTTCAGCCCAATTCATCACTGGTTTCTCATATTGTCAACCTGAACGAAAGAGGCGAAATAATCATAAAACCGGATTGTTCGACATCTCATCCGGGCATTTTCGCGGCCGGTGATGTCACAAATGCCTTTGGAAAGAGGATAGTCATCGCCTGCGGCGAAGGCGCAAAGGCGGTTATCGCCGCACGTCAGTATCTGTTAGATCACAAGAAGGAAGTGAAGTAGTAACATGCCTTAAAGAATGGATAAATCATGCGCCGGGGAGCAATGAGCATTTCTATAATATCAGGGATTTTCATAATTGCTTCATAGTCCTGTGAGATAATTTAACTAATAGAAAGAGGTAACCTATGAGGCTTAATGTAAAGGCATTTGCCTTAACAACAGCAATTTTAGCAGGAGCGGGGAGTTTTGTATTAAACCTTCTCTCAGTATTGACAGGATTCGCAAGGGAGTTTTTTGACCTTATTGCGCCCTTTCATCCCGGATACACACATACAATTTCAGGCGTCTTTATAAGCACCTTCTGGATGTTTATTTATGGGTTTATTGCAGGGGTCTTGTTTTCTTCACTTTATAACTCTTTTCTGAAGGGAAAAGAATAGGGAGGTTATATGGAATGGCTCAGGGAAAACTGGTTCTCTATTCTCGTTTTCATAGTGTTTATAGTAATGCATCTTTTCGGCCACGGGATGCATGGAGGACACGGCGGGCATAGAGAAGAGGGCGAAGAACATAAAGGGCATGGCGAGGGGACAACTGAAAAGAAAGGAGGCCGCGGATGCTGCTGAATACAAAGGTTGTGAGTTGGTCGCTTGGGATATTCCTGGCATTTTCGTATGTTTTGTGTGTTCTCTATGGTCTTGTGGTCCCTCAGAGATTGCACGGGATGTCGGCATTCCTTGAGGCAGTGCTTCCTGCATTCAAATGGCTGACATTCGCTGGATTCATCCTCGGCCTTGTGGAGAGTTTTCTTTATGGCGTGTATGTCGGCATTGTTTTTGCGCCTATATATAACTTCATCAATAAGAGATGGGGAATGAAATAGTATGCCTACTTATCCGGAGCTGACTAAAAAACTGAAAAAAATATGGGACAGGAATGCCGGGATGTACGACCTTATGAGTCTCCCTATGGAGCATATGATGGGATTCGGTAAAGCACGAGCCAAACTTTTTGAAGACTTGACTGGAAGGGTCCTTGAGGTGGGTGTCGGCACCGGGAGAAATATTCCCTACTATCCAGGAGAAGTCGCTGTTGCAGCCATAGACATAAGCAAAAATATGCTTTCTAAAGCGAAGGGCAAGGCAAAAAAACTTTCTCGTGACGTTTCATTTGAGGTTTCTGATGTCGAGGATCTCTCCTATGCGGACAGCTCCTTCGATGCAGTAGTGGCAACAGGTGTCTTTTGCTGCGTTCCAGACCAGGTCAGGGGCTTTAAGGAGCTAAAAAGGGTTCTGAAAGAAGACGGGAAAATCATCCTTCTGGAGCACATAAGACCTGGAGGCTTACCGGGCCGGTTCTTTGATTTTCTGGATCCCCTGGTGCACAGACTGATGGGTTTGCATATAAACAGACGTACTCTTGACAGCATAAAAGAGGCTGGACTTACCATAATCAGGGAAGAGAACATATTTTCTGATTGGGTAAAACTGGTAGTGGCAAAATAAAGAAGGAGAATAACCATGCACGGTGAAGGCATATCTTACGCATACGGCTTCTGGAGCCTTGTTGTTGTCAACATAGCTCTGTTCGCTTTCTTTCTTTTGAGTTTTCTCACACCTCTCAAAAAGAGAGAATGGCGTTCCATGGGTGCAACGCTTGCGTTCTTTGTTGCGCTATTTACTGAAATGTATGGGTTCCCGCTGACAATCTATATCCTTACCGGCGTTCTCGGCAGCAAATATCCCGCGCTGAACCCCTTTTCCCACGCGAGCGGGCATCTTTGGCTTGTATTGTTCGGAGGAGGCCCGGCAATGATGACGGTCATCCATCTCATAAGTAACGGACTTGCTTTTATTGGCTTTGCGATAATGTGGAAAGGCTGGAGCCTGATCCATGGCGCAAAAGGCGGTCTGGTAACCGGAGGACCATATGCATATGTCAGGCATCCTCAATACTCCGGACTCTTTCTTGTCATGATAGGAATGCTCATCCAGTGGCCGACCATTATAACCGCCCTCATGTTCCCGGTGCTGATTTTCGTGTATTACCGCTTGTCGAAGCGGGAAGAAAGTGAGATGATTAAAATATTCGGGGAAGAATACAGGAGATATACAGAGAAAACTCCGCTGTTTATCCCGAAACTTGGAAGGGAGAGTTAATGGAAAAGATTTCATTTAATGTAGGCAAAGAATTTTGTGAGGAATGCTCTCTGGCCTTAAGAAGGTTTGTAGGTAATATGGATGGTGTTGAATCCATTGATGTCGAAAATGGCGAGGTGGTTATTAATTTTGATGAATCAAAAATAAACGAAGATGCGCTTTACATAATTACAAGGGACAGCATCGAAAAACTTGGTTATAAATTTATATAGCAATAAGGAGGTGAAAGTTATGAGTATCAAAAAGGTGACGAAAAGAAAAAGCCTGACTTGTAAATGTCACAAATCTTGTTAGATTTATACTCTATAAAGGAGAAAGTAATGAAAAAGTTTGCGGTTGTTTTAGTGTTTTTGTTTGTTTTCAGTGCTTGTGTAAATGCCCAGATGAGCGGTGGCATGATGGGTGATCAAAAAAGCGATACGAAACAACAGGGCATAATGGATGAAGGGATGATGAAACAGATGATGCCCATGATGGAAAAGTGCCAGATGATGATGAAGCAGATGATGGGCGAAGGGATGATGAAACAGGATATGATGCAGATGATGATGGACATGATGAACATGCAGGAGAGCATGATGAAGGGCATGAAGCCGGAAGAGAAAAAGAAGATGATGAAAGACATGGGCCAAATGAAAGAGAAGATGCAGAAGATGATGTCGATGCACATGGGCATGATGATGGGCATGGGTGATCCTCAGGCCAAACTTAAATGTGCGGAAACGTGGCTAAAGAAGGCGATAGACCTTCACGAAGTGCACATTAAAGACCCCAGGACGGCAACTGAGGCATCCCAGATGGAGATGATGGATCAGATGAAAAAGGCATATGGCTGTATTGCAGGAACGGTTACTGAAACGAGCGGTGAACCGGTAAAGGAACCCGGAAGCAAAGAACCGGGGAAAACAGCACCCCCAAAGACTGATCCACATAAACATTAGTTAATATAAGTCCTAAAAAAGCGTGGAGAACAAACGATGAAAGTCATAGACCCTGTCTGCAAAATGACAATTGAAGACAGGGATGCCGCTGCTACGTCCGCATATATGGGGATAACGTACTATTTCTGCTCGAAACCATGTAAGGAAGACTTTGACAAGAACCCGGGATCCTTTATTACTGAAAAGGCAAGTATGCCCAAGATGGAAGAAATAGTTTCGATTACTCAAAAGGCGATTGGAGAAATGGCCAAAGATCCCATATGCGGTATGGTTATTCCCAAAGATCGATCCATAAAGAGAGAAGTCGGCGGCAGACCTTATTATTTTTGCAGCGAAAATTGCGTAAGGACATTCGAGGCGCCTGAAGCGGAACTGAAATCGATGAAGAGGCGGGTGACTATTGCACTTACGGGAGTCCTTTTTTTGGCGATCTTTAGAGCGGCCTTATTCCTCGGTCTTGCAGCAGGGGCAACCGTCCTCACATGGGTCCCTTTTTCGTTTCTCCCATGGTTCAATGCGGGGGTATGGCTTTTTATCATCACAACTCCGATTATGATTTTCGGCGGCAAGGGATTTTTTGTCGGGGCATGGCATGCGATTAGGAAACGCGTTGCGAATATGGACCTTCTGATAGCCATGGGCACATCAACCGCCTATATCTACAGCGCATTTGTCGTCTTCTTTCCCGGTGTATTGCCTGTCGAGGAAAAGAACGTTTACTTCGACGTCTCAGCCATCATCATCGCCTTTGTCCTTCTTGGAAAGTATATGGAGGAGATAATAAAGAAGCGAAGCTCTGCCGCCATAAGGAAATTGCTTGACCTTAAACCTCAGACAGCACGGGTTATAAGAAAGGGGTTAGGGGTCAGGGGTCAGGGGTTAGAAATTGAAGAAGAGGTTGAGATTCCTGCTGAATCGGTTATGTTGGATGAGATAGTTGTAGTCAGGCCGGGCGAAAAAATACCGACTGACGGGGTTGTTACAGAAGGGCACTCATCAGTTGATGAAAAGATGCTGACCGGTGAAAGCGTCCCTGTTGAAAAAAAGACAGGTGACGATGTAATAGGAGGCACAATAAACAAAGTCGGCTCTTTCAAATTCAGGGCGACAAGGGTCGGCGCTGACACAACATTAAGCCAGATTATAAAGATGGTGGAAGAGGCTCAGGCATCTTCTTCGCACATCCAGAGGCTTGCCGACAAGGTGGCCTCATATTTTGTCCCTGCGGTTATCGGTGTTGCGTTCCTGTCGGCTGTTATATGGATTCTTGTTGGAAACACTACCATGGCGCTTTTGTCCTTTGTTGCGGTTTTGATAATCGCCTGCCCTTGTGCGCTCGGCATTGCAACACCGGCGGCATTGATGGTTGGAGTGGGCAAGGGAGCCGAACTGGGGATACTTATACGGGGGGCTGAATATCTCGAAAGGGCTGAAAAACTGAATGCGGTGGTGTTTGACAAGACGGGCACTCTCACGAAAGGCGAGCCCGAGGTGACAGAAATAATAGCAATTAGCGATAAGCAGTTAGCGGTCAGCGAAGAGGAGATCCTGATGCTTGCGGCAATTGCAGAAAAGGGTTCTGAACATCCTCTGGCTGAGGCAATTTTAAAAAGGTCAATCATGTCCGGGCTTGCCATACCTGATGCAGAATCATTCGAGGCTATCCCGGGACATGGCGTTAAAGTAAAATCTCAGGGAAGAGAAATCCTGATAGGCAACAGAAGGCTGATGAAAGATATGGGTCTTGATATACAGGATAGAGAGTCTGTCATCTCAGGACTTGAGGAAAAGGGCAACACTGTAATGCTTGTTGCGAGAGATAAGAAATTTATAGGATTGATTGCGGTTGCAGATACCCTGAAGGAAAACGCAGAAGATGTTGTGACTGGACTTAAAAATGAAGGCATTCAGATAATAATGCTGACAGGAGACAATGAAAGGACCGCAAGGGCAATAGGCGCAAAGGTCGGCATAGACAGGATTATAGCCAATGTCTTACCGGGTGATAAAGCAAGAGTGATAAAGGAGCTCCAGGCTGAAGGGAAGATAGTTGCTATGGTTGGAGACGGGATCAATGACTCCCCTGCACTTGCCCAGGCAGAGATTGGAATAGCAATAGGGAGCGGCTCTGATGTAGCAAAAGAGACAGGTGGTATTAT